>JBAPSR010000296.1:0-5817 GCA_049281755.1 Binataceae bacterium (SeqCode) | reverse complement strand
GTCCTCGAGCGCGCGCTGGAGCGTCATCGCGCGGCGCTGAACGGCGGCGAAGCGATTCTGGCGTCGGTCGGCGGTTTCGAGGTCGCCGCGATGGCGGGCGTATGTATCGCGGGCGCCGCGCTGCGCGTCCCGGTTGTGGTTGACGGATTTATCGCGACCGCGGCGGCGGCGGCAGCCGAGCGAATCCGTCCGGGTCTGTTCGACTACCTGTTATTTGCGCATCGATCGGCCGAAGGCGGTCATTCGCGCGCACTCGAAACGATGCGCGTGCGCCCGCTTCTCGACTTAGGCATGCGCCTGGGCGAGGGAACAGGCGCCGCGCTGGCGATGAACCTGATCGAAGCCGCGCTCGCGATGTTTCATTCGATGGCGACGTTCGAGTCAGCCGGCGTGTCGGGCAAGTTGCCGTAGTGGCGATGAGCGCCGCGCCGCCAGACACCGGCCCGCTCGAGGCGCCCGCGCGTGGCGTTATTGCGGAGCTGCGTCTGGCCGCGAGCTTTCTGACTATCGTTGCGATTCTCCCGCGCGGCCGAATCGACGATGAGTCGATCGCGGCTTCCTTCGGATGGTTTCCGCTGGTGGGGTTCGCGATCGCGGTCGCGCTTTCGCTCGAGGATTTTTTTCTCGCGCGATTTTTTGATCTGACCATTCGCTCGATCCTGATCGTGCTCTCGCTGACAATAGTCACGGGCGCGCTGCATCTGGACGGTCTTGCCGACACAGCGGACGCTCTCGGCGCGGGCCGCGATCGCGTTCGTGCGCTCGAGATTCTGCGCGATAGCCGGATCGGCAGCTTCGGCGCGGCAGCGATTTTTTTCGCGCTCGCGCTCAAGGTTGTCGCCCTGGCGACGCTATACGGAGCGCGCCGTTACACCGCGATCTTCGCGGCGGTAGGACTCGCGCGCTGGGCGATGGTCGCGGTCGCGGACCGTATTCCTTATTTGCGCGCAGAGGGCGCTGGCAGCGCGCTGCTCGGCGGCGATTCCGGCCAGCGCAATTTGACGATCGCCAGCCTGACCGTGGTGGCCGCGATGCTTCCGCTCGCCTCGTGGACGGTGCTCGCCGCGATCATCAGCGCGATTGTGATAGTCGTCGCGTTGCGCGCGTTCTACCACCGATGGCTGGGGGGAGTGACGGGCGACCTAATCGGTGCGTGCGGTGAGATCGTCGAGATCGCGGTGCTGATCTTATTTTCGCGCTAAATGCGCACTATTTTACCCGCACAGGATATCCAGCCACCATCAGGATCACTTCGGCAGCGGCCTTCGCGATCGTTTGATTGGTCCATCCGAGCAGATCCCGAAAGCGGCGCGCGACTGGATTGTCCGGCACGATCGCGGAACCGACCTCGTCGGTTATGACGATCGTGGCAAACGGCGCGGCGAGCATCACCCGCGCCAGCGCGTCCGCGTCGGCGATGAACGACTCCTCGCTATTGGCGGAATAAATGCGCATCAGGTTGGAAACCCAAAGCGTCAAACAATCGAGCACTACCAGATCCGCGCGGGCGTTCAGTCCTTCCAGCACGCTGGCGAGATTGATTGGCTCTTCGATGGTAGTGAGATCCGCCGCGCGATCTGCCCTGTGGCGCTCGATGCGCGCCGCCATCTCGTCGTCGAGCGCCTCTGCTGTCGCGACGAAGTAGCGCCGCGCGCCTGTGTAGCGATCCGCAAGCTCGAGCGCGTGCGCGCTCTTTCCGCTGCGCGCTCCACCGGTTATCAGCGTGATCTTTCCCATCGACCAATCGAGACTACACTGCCGCCGCGCCCGCTTCGAATCGCATCAGGCGGTCGCGTTGGGTTGACTACGAAACTCTTCGAGCGTAATTGTTTGCGCGCGCCCGGTGTTCGGGAAGCCGGTGAAATTCCGGCGCTGCCCCGCAACTGTGACGGGGGACGACGGCCCATCAATGCCACTGCCTTTGCGGCGGGAAGGCGGGCCCGAGGACGAACCCCAAGCCAGGAGACCGGCCGGGCCACTAATGTCTGCCTTCCGCGGGGAGGGTGGCTGCGAGCCTCTCACGGCTCGAAGCCCGATCCTTTCGCGCCAGGGATCGGGTTTTTCGATCTCCGGCGCGAGACTCCTTCGCGATTGGCCGACGAACGCGGAGGAGTTCATGTCACGTATAGCCGGTCTCATCTCGATCACGTTTTTGGTCATCGTGCTCGGCGCGCAAAGCGCGCACGCGGCGTCGTCGCCAACTCCGTCGGCGACTCCCTCATCGACACCCTCAGCGCGGGCGACTCAGTCCGCCAGCTCGACCGGCGCCGCCGCTAAGCCAGCCGCGTCGCCATCGCCCGGCGAGAACAAGCTCAAGACGATGGTCGTGACCGCAACTAGAATCGAGCAGCCGATCGGGGAAATCGGCAACACAGTCAGCGTGATCGACAGCGAGCAAATCGATTCGCAGAAAATCGAGCACGTCGGCACCGCGCTCGAGCAAGTGCCCGGCGTTCAGGTCACGCAGGCCGGATCGCCCGGCACCGAGACTGACGTTTCGATTCGCGGCTCGACCGCGGCGCAGACGCTGATCATGATCGACGGGGTCCCGGTCAACGCGGGCTCGAGCGGCGAATTCGATATCGCGAATCTGACCACCGACAATATCGATCAGATCGAGGTGCTGCGCGGCGCGGGCGGATCGCTTTATGGCTCGCAGGCGATTGGCGGAGTGGTCAATATCCTCTCGCAGGAGGGCGAGGGGGCTCCGCGGTTCTCGCTGCTGTCCGAAGGCGGCAATCGCGCGACCCAGCGCCAGGTGCTGACGGCTTCGGGTTCGGAAGACCAGCTCAATTTCGCGGGCGCGCTGTCATATTTTTCGACCGAGGGATTTCGCCCGGTCAACGACAGCTCGGACAATTTGGCCGGCAATCTAAGGCTCGACTACCATCTGACCGACGACACGATCATCCGCGGGTTTGCGCGCTATTACCGCGCTAATGTGAGCCTGGCGGGTTTTTCGGTGTCGAACTTTCCGCCGATCGCCGATAATCCGACCGCGCATCAGCGCAGCGAGTTCATGCTCTTCAATGGCGTGATCGAGCATCACTTTGGCGAGCATCTGGTGGCGACCGCAAACGCATTCTTCGTGCGCAACCAGATCCGCATCAACGAGGTTCCGTTTGCGGACTTCGCCGGAAGCGAAGTCGATCGGATTCCCGACGAGACCCGCGGCGGAGAACTCAACGCCGTGTACACCTGGGCCAAGGGTTTTCGCACCCTGGCCGGATTCGAGTTCAAAGACCTGTGGTCTCGCGATTATGGCTCCGCCATATTCCCGCCTTCGACCGTACCTTCGACCTCGGTCTTCAATGCGCGCCGCCAGGAATACGCCGGCTACCTCGAGCAGGAAGCATCGCTCTTCGACGGCCATCTGCTGGCGACCGGAGGTTTCCGCGTCGATGGCAACAGCCAGTTCGGCAAAGAGGTCAGCCCTTCGTGGTCGGTTGCGATTCCGATCAAGCAAATCTCGACCACGCTGCGCGGCAGTTATAGCGAGGGCTTTCGCGCGCCCTCGTTCGACGAGCTCTATTTTCCCGACTTTGGCAATCCGAAGTTGAAGCCGGAGATCTCGAGCGAGTACGACGGCGGTTTCACCACCAACTTCGGCGAGCTGGCTTCGATCACCACCACTTATTTTTCGCGTCGGGTGCATGATCTGATCGTCTCCGTTCCCTGCCCAACATGCCCATTCGGCGCGCTGCCGGGAAACGCGGGACGCGTCGACGTGCAGGGAGTCGAGATCGCGCCCAGCATCACGCCGCTGCCGGGGCTGAGCTTCGGCGGCAGCGTGACGATAATCGACGAGACTCACGTCTCGGTCACTCCAAGCGCGCAGCCGCTGCGGGTGCCCAAGCATTCCGCGCAGGCCCTGTTGCAATACACTCGCGGAGACGCGTTCAGGGCGCACGACAAGATAACGACGAGTCTCGCGTACACGTTCGTCGGCGACCGCGACGACATCACGAGCGCAGGCACGATCGCCAATCACGTTGCGTACAGTCGCTTCGATCTGGTTGCGTCCTACGCGCTCGGCGCGCCATGGCAATGGGTCACCGATGAAGAAGTGTTTACCCGTGTCTCGAATCTTCTCGATCGCCACTACGAGGCGGCCTTCGGCTTTCCCTCGCCGACGGTAAATTTCGTCGCGGGAGTGAAGGTGGACCTGCAGCCGTGATGATCGCGTAAAAAAACCAACCGGCCACTAAGGCACAAAGACACAAAGAAGAAGCGGGCCTCTCCATTAGGAAAGGCCCGCTCTTTTTCTTTTTCTTCGTGTCTTAGTGGCCGCGTGGAAATTCGTGGGTCGGGCTAATCCGCGCGGGCGAGTTCGGCAGCGAAGTAGCGGTCGAAGGTTTTGCGGATTCGGTCGCGGCGCGGAAGCAACTGCGCGAGCATCCGTTGCGATCCATGGGCGCCGCGAAATCCCATCCGTCGCGCCAGCGGCAACAACGCCGCCAGATCGGTCGGGACCGCCCACGCGGGCTGATCACTCTCGATCCGAAGCCGGTTTTCGAGCCGGGTCAGAAAACCGAAGTCTTCCGTCAGATGGACCGCGTCACCGGACGCCATCAGGCCAGCATCCGCGAGCGCCGCGATCAATGCGCGGGTGCTTCTGATCGCGAGCGCTGGATACTGATGTGCGTGTCGCAGCGACATCATCTGCGCCAGGAACTCGACATCGACCAATCCGCCGCGCCCGTGCTTAAGGTTGATTCGGCTCTTGTCCTCAGCGCCGATCTCGCGCTCCATCCGCGCGCGCATCGCGGCGATTTCGGCAACCTCTTCGCAAGTAATCGGGCTGCTGTACACGAATTGGCGCCGCGCGGCTTCGACTTCATCGGCAAGCCCGGCATCACCCGCGACCACGCGCCCCCGAACGAGAGCCTGGCGTTCCCACACGGCGCTGCTCTGGCGATGGTATTCGCGAAAGCCCTCGATCGACGTGACCAAAGGACCCTGGTTACCGGAAGGACGCAGGCGCAGGTCGAGCTTGTAGGCGTAACCCTCGCGGGTGCGCGACTCGAGCGTCGCGATCAGGCGCTGCGCGATTCGCGAGGCAGCCATCCGTCCGCCTCCGCTTTCATCGCCGGCGTCGTCGTACACGAAGATCAGGTCGAGGTCCGAGTTGTAGGTCATCTCGCCCGCGCCGAGCCGTCCCATCGCGAGAATCACCAGTCTGAGCCCGGCTGGAATCGGACGACGCGCGGCGACGTCGCCGCGCGCGACCTCGAGCGCCGCGCCGAGGACCGCCTCGGCAAGGTTGGTGAGTTCAGTTTCCACTTCCGCAACTTCTAGGTCGCCGGCGAGATCGGCGATCGCGATACGCAGAAATTCTTGATGGCGGAAGGCGCGCAGCGCGTCGAGCTTGCTCTCGAAATCGGCATTGGCCGCTACTATCCCGGAAACCTCCTGGCGCAGATCCGGCAGCTCGCGCCGGCGCCGCGCCAGATCCGATCGCACCAGAGTGTCGAGCATGTCCGGATGGCGGATGAAAACCGTCGAGAGATAGCGGCTCGATGCGAACAGGCTGAGCAGCACTCGCCGGGTCGCGGGATGCTGCCCGAGGAGTGCGAGGAACGAGGTTCGCGCCCCGACCGCCGCGATGAAATCGGCCAGATTCATGATCGCTAGGTCCGGGTCGGCAAGCTTGCTCATCTCGTCGAGCAGCGTCGGGCCGATACTTTCGATAAGTTCGCGGCGCCGTGGCGTAATCGAAAGATGCCCCGGGCCGCGCGCCAGCAATTCCAGATGGCGCGCGCTCGCTTCGGGCTCGGCGTAACCTAGCGCCTCCAGGTACTTCGCCGACTGCGCGGG
>JBAPSR010000295.1:0-6438 GCA_049281755.1 Binataceae bacterium (SeqCode) | reverse complement strand
GCGACCGCAGGGATAAATGTCTCGGGCAGCGCGGTGCCGACCGCGGCCAGCAGGCTGCCCACGGCGGCTTCGGCAATATCGAGCCGCTTGCCCATCCATTCGACGCCGTTGGTGAAAAGCTCCGAGCCGAGCAGGATGATTGCGAAGCTGAGCGCCAGAATTATCGCATGACCAGCCATTTGCGGAGCGAGAATATGGTGCCTCGCCGCCGATTTCCAGCGCGCGAGGAATTTGGCGACCGTGAACGCCGGATGATGCTCTGGATCGGAAGCTAAAGCTCAGCCGCGTTTCTCGAGCGGCTCGGCGCGTATCTCAACCCAGGGATACCGTCGGCTCTCGTGGTAGACGGACACGGATGGAGGCGCGAAAGAGAGGTCCGCGAAGAGGCACACGGCGATGCGGAAAGGTTCTCCGGAGCATATGGCCGAAAGCTGTCCGCACGAACATTGCGCTCGACGAGTAATCATCGTCGGCTCCTCTACCTCCGATGAGGCTTTCGATTTTCCCGCAAACGTCTCCAGGATGTCATCCTGAGCCGTAGATGAAGGATCTCCGCGAAGCGATCAATGCGACCATTCAGGGCTGTTCGCACTATTCGCTTCGCGGAGATCCTTCACTCCGGCAACCTCCGTTCAGGATGACGGACAAAGATGTGCGCTTGGTGCATGAGTATCGTAGTCCCAGCCGAGCTCTCATTCGTCATTTCGAGCGCGGCGCGAGAAATCCCGAGGCGGTCATGCTCAACGCCAACACCACATGCAACACCCCCTCGATCGGGATTTCTCGCGCGGCGGCCGGAGCCTGCCGACGGGCGCGGGAATGACAACCGTAAAACGCCGCACCCGTGGAATTCCAAATGGTGTGCGACAGGGAACCGTCAGTCAGCCAAGCTGACCCACTACCCGCATGGCCGGGAAGATGGCTCCCCGCCATCGATTTCCACTCTGATAGGCCTCAAAAGGCGAAGCTTCGGCGAGGATCGCGATGCAGCGCGAGGCGAGAATCGTGCGTATAATTAGTCAGGCGGCCGGCGATGATGCGCTTGGGCCATAAAAAATCGCCCGTCGTGGTGATTCAGAACGAAATTTGACTCGATTTCTGATGCCGCGTAAGGTAGTTAATTCGGTACCTTTGCCTTGCCTAATCGAGCTAGCCTGTACTATTGAGTCAGTTCCATCCCCGGCCAATCGTCACACAAGCGGCCGGCGAATACGCATGGGACGGGTCACGTCACCCGCTCTGAACGGATGTTAAAAAGCATGAAGCAGAAGTACGAAGGCAAAGACTTGCAGGGATTGGTGGACCTCGGCCGTGAGCAGGGCTACCTGACCTTTGAGCAGGTCAATGACTTTCTGCCGCAGGATGTCGCCTCGCCGACCGACCTGCGCGCGGCGCTCGACAGCTTCGAGGACCTTGATATCAAGGTGCTCGAAGAAGTTCCCGCCGAAGGCGCCGACGGCGATATCGAAGTCGAAGCCAAGGAAGAGCCTGAAGAAGCGGCCGAGCAGCCCGACGCTCTGGGCGAATCGTCCGATCCGGTCCGGCTGTATCTCAAGGAGATGGGCAATTTCCAGCTTCTCTCGCGCGAGCAGGAAGTCGAGATCGCCAAGCGAATCGAAGCTGGCGAGAACGAAGTCGAAGAAGAAGTGCTGGGCTCTCCGGTCACGCTCAAGCATGTGTACGAACTCGGCGAAGCGATCATGATCGGCGAAGCCGATATCCGCGATATCTTCGAAGACACCGACGACGCGAATTCCGATCCCGATGAAGAGCGCGGTCCTGAAGCCGACGAACGCCAGCTAAAGCGGCTCGCGGTTCATATCAAGAAGCTCAAGGAGGTTAGGTCCAAGCTCGAACAGGCCGAGAAGCGGCTCTCGCTGCGCAAGCCTGCCGCACGGAAAAAGCCCGGCGCGGTGCACAAGCCGACCGTCTCCGAGAAGAACTTCTTGAAGCAGCGCGAGCGGGTGATCAAGGAATTCCGCTCGATGCAGCTTTCGCGGCGCCTGGTCGACAATATTATCGAGCACATGCGCGGCATGCTGCGCTCCTACACCGAGGCGCTGCACACGCTCGAGCGCTACGAAGAGGCGACGGGCCGCTCGCCGAATGCGCTGCTGAAAGAAGCCGCCGAGGCCGAAGACCGCCGCCACGTGCTCAAGATCGGAGAGGCGCGCGAAAACCTGCTCGATATCGGAACCCGAATCCGCGCCTCGCAGGCTCAAATCCGCAAGGTCGAGACCGAGGTCAAAGCCTCGGGCGAAGATTTCGCGCGCGCGATCGAGACGATCGCCGCCGGCCAGGACAAGAGCCGCCGTGCGAAAAAAGAACTGACCGAAGCCAACCTGCGCCTGGTCGTCAGTCTCGCAAAACGCTACACCAATCGCGGCCTCGGCTTCCTGGACCTGATCCAGGAGGGAAATATCGGCCTGATGCGCGCGGTGGATAAATTCGAATATCAGCGCGGCTACAAATTCTCGACCTACGCGACTTGGTGGATTCGTCAATCGATGTCGCGCGCGATCGCCGACCAGGGCCGCACCATCCGTATCCCGGTGCACATGGTCGAGACCATCAACAAGCTTCTGCGCGTCACGCGCCTGCTGGTCCAGCGGCTCGGCCGCGAGCCGGGACCTGAAGAGATTGCCGAGCAGATGGAGATGCCGCTCGACAAGGTGCAGAAGGTCCTCAAGATCGTCAAAGAGCCGATCTCGCTCGAAACTCCGATCGGCGACGAAGAGGAAAGCTCGCTCGGCGATTTCGTCGAGGACGAGCTCGCGCCCTCTCCGGTCGAGGCTGCGATTCAGGGCAACCTGGGCGAGCAGACTCGCAAGGTGCTGGCGACGCTGACTCCGCGCGAGGAGCAGATCCTGCGGATGCGCTTCGGGATCGGACAGAAAACCGACTACACGCTCGAGGAAGTCGGCAAGCAGTTTGCGGTCACGCGCGAACGAATCCGGCAAATCGAAGCCAAGGCTCTGCGCAAGCTGCGTCAGACCGGCCGCTCGCGCAATCTGGAAGGCTTCCAGGAGCGCGAGTAGCGAGAGGACTACCGCGTCTTAGATTCGCGGCGATGAGTTTCATTGCGGGGCTGCTGCTGTGCGAGTCGTTTTATCGCGAGGCGGTTGCCCCGATTCTTATTTCCGCCTTTCCGGATTTGCGATACTCGGCGGCCCGAGTCGGCCCCGGCTCCGACGTGCTCGGCTACGATTCGGAACGTTCGACCGATCACGGATGGGGTCCAGGCCTGACTCTGTTTCTGGGCGCGAGCGATCGCGAGAAACTGGGCGCGCGAATCGCCGCTGAGCTCTGCGCGCGTCTGCCAACAACCTTCCGCGGATATTCAACCGGCTACGATCATTCGCCGCGGCACGGCACGCGCACCCTCGAGCCGGCCGAGCCGGGCCGGATCAATCACGACGTGCAGGTCGCGTCATTGCGTGAGTTCATTCACGGGCCGCTCGGAATCGATCCTGTCCAACCTCCGCGCGCCGCTGACTGGCTGCTGATGCCGCAGCAGGCGCTGCTCGAGGTCACGGCGGGGCGCGTTTTTCACGACGGACTGGGCGAGCTCATCGCGATTCGCGAGAGGCTCGCGTGGTATCCGCACGATGTGTGGCTCTACCTGCTCGCGTCGCAGTGGATGCGGATCGCGCAGGAGGAGCCGTTTGTCGGCAGATGCGCGGAGGCGGGCGACGAGCTTGGCTCGCGGATAGTGGCGGGAAGGATGGTCCGCGATCTGATGCGCCTATGCTTTCTGATCGAGCGCCGCTACGCACCCTACAGCAAATGGCTCGGGACCGCGTTCGCGCGACTGGATTGCGCGGGCGAACTTGGTCCGATCCTGTACTCTGCGATCGACTCCGCGAATTTCCCGCAGCGCGAGTCGCAGCTCAGCGCCGCGTATGAAGCCGTCGCGCGGATGCACAATCGTCTCGGAGTCGCCGCGCCGCTCGATGCCGGCGTCCGGCAATTCCACGATCGGCCGTACCTGGTGATCGACGCCGAGCGATTCGCAAAGGTGCTCGTCGACGCGATCATCGATCCGGAGATGAAGCGAATCCATGCGACCGCCGGCCCGATCGGAGGGATCGACCAGTTCGCCGACAGCACAAATCTGCTCGGCCGCACCGACCTGCGCGCGCATCTGCGCGGCCTTTTCACCGCCGCTTGAGCTTGAAAAGCAGCATGGAATTTAGCGTGTAATTAGCGTGCAATTAGCGCGCTAAATGATCCTTAATTCGCCCCGATTTGCGGCGGCATGACCGATGCTGAAACTCCATGGTGAATGCCGCGTCTAACCACTGGCAGGTGTGCCTTCGAGCTTGGATGCGGCGCGAAGATGGATCGGGAATGACCACCGGGTCATAATGGATGACTTAACCATGAAGCTTTTTTCATCAAGGATCGCGCGAATTGGCTTCGGCGCGATCGTCGTCATCCTGATCGCCTGGTACTTCATGCACGGAAAGGGAGACGGAACCCGGTTCGTGACCGCGCCGGTGACGTCGGGCTCGATCGTTCGCTCAGTCGCCGCGACTGGAACCGTCAATCCGGTGACGACGGTTCAGGTCGGCACGTACGTATCGGGGCCAATCACCCAGATTTACGCCGACTTCAACTCGCCGGTGAAACAGAGGCAGATAATCGCGAAGATCGATCCGCGCCCGTACGCCGCGACGGTCGCACTTTCCACCGCCGCGGTTGCCAACGCCAAAGCGCAGCTCCTGAAGGATCAGGCGAACCTGGCCTATCAAAAGGTTACCTACGAGCGCGACAGGAAACTGCTCAAGATGGACGTCGATTCGCAGGACCAAATCGATAGCCAGTTCAGCACCTACAACCAGGCGGTCGCGCAGATCGCCCTGGATCAAGCAGCTATCCAGCAGCAGGAAGCCACGCTCAAACAGGCGCAGCTCAACCTGGACTACACCGATATCAGGTCGCCGGTGGATGGCACCGTGGTGGCGCGCAACGTCGATGTCGGACAGACGGTCGCCGCGAGCTTTCAGACTCCGGTGCTGTTTCTGGTCGCTCAGGATCTGACCAAGATGCAGGTCGATGCGAACGTGAGCGAATCGGATATCGGCTACGTCAAACAGGGTGAACCGGGCGATTTCAAAGTCGATGCGTTTCCGGACCGTGTCTTTCATGGGGCCGTCGGACAGGTGCGCCAGGCTCCAATCACGGTGCAGAACGTCGTGACCTATGACGTGGTGATCAACGTTAACAATCCCGAGCTTTTGCTGATGCCCGGGATGACCGCCAATTTGACAATCGTAACCGCGCGGCGCGACCAGGCGGTTCGCATTCCCGTGGACGCGCTGCGCTTTCGGCCGTCGGGCTCGCACAGTCACGGCGCGGCGGAATCCGCGGCGGAGGACGATTCCTCGGCGCCGCGCCAAGCCAAGGTTTACGTTCTGGACGGCGATACAATCTCGCCGATCAAGCTGACGATTGGGTTGCAGGATGGCGTCAACGCCGAGGTGCTCAGTGGTCCACTCAAACCTGGCGACCTGGTCGTGACCGACGCGATCGCGGGTGCGCCGGCGGCCAAGCATACGGGCGGCCTGCGCTTTCCGCGTTAGGTCCGCAATGGCATCCGCGGCACACGTAATCGAGCTGATTGACCTCTGGAAGACTTACGTCCTGGGCGAGGTCGAGGTAAACGCGCTGCGCGGCGTGAGCCTCTCTATCGATCGCGGCGAGTTTGTCGCGGTGATGGGCGCGTCGGGTTCGGGTAAATCGACCCTGATGAACATTATCGGATGCCTGGATCAGCCGACGCGCGGGCGCTACCTGCTCGAGAACGAAGATGTAGCTGGGCTGGCGCAGGAAGATTTGGCGGCGATCCGCAGCCGCAGGATTGGGTTCGTTTTTCAAAGTTTCAACCTGCTCGCGCGCACCAGTGCGCTGGAAAACGTCGAGCTGCCGCTGTTCTATTCCGCATGGAACCATCAGGGGGAGCATCGCGCCGAGGAACTGCTCAATCTGGTGGGACTGACCGGGCGCGCGCAGAATCATCCCAACCAACTTTCCGGCGGACAGCAGCAGCGCGTCGCGATCGCGCGCGCGCTAATCAATCAGCCGTCGATCGTGCTGGCTGACGAGCCGACGGGAAACCTTGATTCGACCAGCTCCGCCGAGATCATGGATATCATCACGCGGCTCAACCGCGACCAGGGAATCACGGTGATCCTGGTGACGCACGATCCCGACGTCGGCGCATACGCGGATCGCACGATCAGCTTTCGCGACGGGCAGATAATCTCGGACGTGCGCAAACCCGGCGCGCCGGTGCGCGTCGCGATGCCGGCGGCCAGGAGCGACGCACCCGCCGACGTTACCTCTTCCGCCGACGAGGTGCTGACCTTCGCCGCGATGGCGGTGTCAGCGGCGGCCAAGGCGCTGCGGCGCAACAAGATGCGCGCGGTGCTGACG
>JBAPSR010000294.1:0-12464 GCA_049281755.1 Binataceae bacterium (SeqCode) | reverse complement strand
CCTTCCTGTTTTCCTCCGCGCTAGCTGCCGACGCGCTCGCGCATGGCGGCTCCGACGAGCTGAACGCCAAATGGCTGCGCGCGATCGCCGACGGCAGCGCGATCGGCACGGTCGCGATTGTTGAGGGTGACGACAGCCTCTCGCCGGCGGACTTCGCGACCGTCGCGAAAAAAGATGGCGCGGGGGCGCGAATCTCGGGCGTCAAGCTGTTCGTTCCATACGGCAACGCCGCCGATTTTATCGTCGTCGCCGCACGTACCGGCGCCGATACTGCCGATGCCGCGCTCTATCTCGTCGAGACGAAGTCCGCGGGCGTGCGCGTGATGGGGCTCAAGAATCTCGACCAGACGCGGCGCGTCGCGCGAGTCGAGTTCGACGGCGCGGCCGCGATACCGCTTTCCGGCGGCAAGAAGCTCTACTCACGCCTGCTCGATATCGGCGCAGTCGCGATCGCGGCGGACTCGCTCGGTGGAATCGAGCGCGCGCTCGACATGGCGGTTGATTACTCGAAGGTGCGCGAACAATTCGGCAAGCCGATCGGATCGTTCCAGGCGCTCAAGCATGCCGCGGCCGAAATTCTTTCCGAGCTCGAGCCGGGCCGCGCGCTTTTGTGGTACGCCGCCTACGCGCAGGACGCCGCGCCTGACAAGGCGTCGCGCGTCGCCTCGATGGCGAAAGCGCGGCTGTGCGACGTCTTCATGCGCGGCGCCGATCGCGCGGTGCTGATGCACGGCGGTATCGGCTTCACCTGGGAGCACGACATCCACTTGTGGTTCAAGCGCGCGCGCTTCAACGAAGCGTACTTCGGCTCGCCCGCGTATCATCGCGAATGCGTCGCGCAGCTCGGCGACTACTGATGGCGGACGCACCGCGGTTCGACGCCGCGCGGGTGCATTTTCGCGCGATGACGCACGACGATCTGCGGCTGATGTATCGATGGATCAACGACGATCCGGAGGTGCGCCGATGGTGGTCGCGCGAGGCCGGTCCGTTCGAGAAGATCGTCGCGAAATACGCGCCACGAATCGGCGCGACCGGCCCGACCCGCAGCTACATTATACAGTACGACACGCACCCGGTTGGCTATATTCAGGAATACCTAATCGGCGACCATCAGGATTGGGCGCGCATCGTTGATGTTCCTGAAGTATCTGCCGGAGTTGACCTGTTCGTCGGCGAGGCTGCGTATCGCGGACACGGCCGCGGCAGCGCGATTCTGCGCAAGTTCGTGCGCGAGGTGGTTTTCGCGCGGCGCGAGGTCGAGAGCTGCATCATCGGCCCCGACGAAAGTAATGCGCGCGCGATTCGATCGTACGAAAAAGCGGGCTTCCGGCCTCTCAAGTCGATCTACGATCCCGATTCGTGCGAGCACGATCTGCTGCTGCGGATTTCTCGTGCCGAAGCGCTGAGCGACGACATCTCGCGGAGAGCATCATGAATTTCGACATCTTCTATCAACTCCCGCAGGCGGATTCCCAGTGCTCTTCGGATCGCTATCGTGATCTGATCGCCGAAGCGGTGCTCGCAGATCGGCTCGGCTTCGCGACCATCTGGCTCGCCGAGGTCCACTTCGTGCCGCATTTCTCGGTGATGCCGGCGCCGATGATGCTGCACGCGGCGATCGCGGCCCGCACAGAGCGCATTCGCCTCGGATGCGCCGTCAATCTGATGCCGCTGCATCATCCGATGCGCCTTGCCGAGGAAACCGCGATGCTCGACGTTCTGTCGGGCGGCCGGGTCGAGTTCGGCGCTGGGCGCGGCGCGTTTCCGCTCAACTACCGCGGCTACGGCGTCCCGATGACCGAGAGCCGCGCGATGTTCGAAGAAGAAATCGATTTTATCCGCGCGGCATGGTCGCAGGATCGGGTCACGTTTCACGGCAAGCATTTCAGCGCCGATAAAATCCAGCTCGTGCCAAAACCGCTCCAGAAGCCACATCCTCCTATTCGCCTTGCAGCCAACAGTCCCGACACGTTCGTGTACACGGGGACCAACGGTTATCCGATTTTCGCCGGCGGCCCGGTCAATCCGTTCCCGGTGCTCGCCGATCGCCTGGCGATCTACGAACGCGCGCTCAAGGACGGCGGGCACGCGCGTCCCGAGGATTGGTTCGCCGGCCTGCTGATGGTCTTCGCAGGACGCGATCGCGCGTCGGTGCGCGCGAAGATCGAGCCGAGCCTGCGCAACTATTTCAACTCGGTCGCCGAGATCGTCGAGCCCGAGTCACTCGCGGCGGCGAATCTGGCCGAATTCGAGAAGGTGCGCACGCGTCTGCTGGCGATCCCGTACGATCAGATCGATTCGCAGATGGGCGCGTTCGGCGACACCGAGTATATCGCCGACCGGATCGCCGAGCTGAAAGAGCGCTTCGGCTTCACGCGCCTGGTCTGCTGGTTCGAGACCGGCGGCCTAACCGGCCACGAGAACATCCTCGAAGCGATGCGCCTGTTCGCCGAAAAAGTAATGCCGCGATTCTCTTAAGCGGCGTGAGCTACGTCAGATGTCCGGCGATCGCTGGCGCGGCGGGCGCGGTGCGATGGTTCCCGACCGCGCGCAAAATATCGGTCTTGGTGATGAGCCCGGAGATCTCGCCGGTGTGATCGTGCGTGATCAGCAGCATCTGCTCGCCGTCCTCGCGCACCAGCAGTCTTAATGCCTCGCTCAAATCGCAATCCTCGCTGACCCGGGTGACCTCACGGTCGGTGAGCGAACCGACAGTTGTCTTTTCCCATTCCGACGGTGGCACGCGGCCGAGGTCCGACGCCGACACCAACCCGATAATTTCCTTGTCCTTGTAAACTGGAAAGTGCGTGTGATCGTGATGCGCCGCGACTGACTGCGCGAAATCCGCAACCGTCGCCGATGCCAGCACCGATACGATCTTGCGCTGCATCACGTCGCGCACCGCCAAGTTCCTGAGCTCCGCGATCTTCACGGTCTCGTGCAGATGCTGATCGCCCGAGACCGACGCCTCGCCGGAAATCGCGTACGCGACCGCGGCGCCGATCAGGCTCGGGATGATGTAGGTGTGCCCGCCGGTCGTCTCCGCGACGAACACCACCGCGGTGAGCGGCGTTTTGTAGCCGGCCGCGATGAACGACGCCATCCCG
The DNA here is from genome assembly GCA_049281755.1 of Binataceae bacterium (SeqCode). Taxonomy (GTDB): domain Bacteria; phylum Desulfobacterota; class Binatia; order Binatales; family Binataceae; genus JBARDN01. Next base: position 9,354 of record JBAPSR010000294.1, on the reverse strand, counting down.
ACCGCCGCGAACATATCCACCGCCGGCGAGTGCATGATCGATTGCGCGAACGCGCTGCCGAGGCATCCTCCGACCAAAAGCAGCGGCACGAACATCGCGCTCACGCCGCCCGAAGCGAGCGAGCAGATCGTCGCGGCAAGCTTCAGAATCGCAAAGGTGATCAGCAGGTGCGACGGAAACGGCGTGCTCAGCACGTAACGCACTGCTTCGTAGTTGGGGCCGATCGGAATCAGCTTGCCGGGAAACATCGAGACGAACGCGAGCCCGCAGATCGCGGTGCCGAATCCGCCCGCCAGCAGCTTCACCGTATGCGGCACGCGGCTGTGTACGAAAAATACGCGCACCCGCCGAAACGTAATGTCGAATACGATCGCGATGAGCCCGATGCCCGCGCCCAAAAGCGCCGACCAGAACACGTCCGAGGCTTTGAACACGTGGCTCGCGCGGAACCCGAACAGCGGCTCGGCGCCCACCACCGTCACCAGCGTCGCGTACGCGACCACCGACGAGATCAGCGACGGCAACAACGCCTCGTGCGCGAGATCGTCTTTGTACGGCATCTCGAGCGCGAACACGATTCCGGTCAGCGGTGCGCGAAACACCGCCGCCATCCCGGCCGCCGCGCCGCTGATCAGCATGATGCGCCGATCGCGCGACTCCAGGCGCGTGTAGTGTCGCCGCAGCTTCATCCACAACCACGATCCGATCGCGCCGCCGCCGTAGATGCTCGGTCCTTCGAGCGCGGCGCTGCCCCCAGATCCGACCGTCGTCACGGCGGCGAGCAGTTTCCACCAAAACGGTTTGAAATCGATGTCGCCCTGATGGTCATGGTACGAGCGGATGATCTCCTCGGTCGAATGTTCGTCGGGATCCGGCGTGCGGAACTGCATGATCAATCCAGTCAGCAGAAAACCCAACAGAAGACCCGGCAGAATCATCCAATGATGTGCCAGATAAAGCGGCAGCAGTGTCGCCCAGATCTTGCCCAGGATCAGAATCGTCAGGCCGGCAATCACCAGGCCTGTGATCACTCCGATAATCGGCGCGACCAGCAGCCATTTCTGGATATCGCGTGAGTACGTCGCGCTGAGATCTTCGCTGATCAGCGCGGTATATTTCTTTAGCAGCGGATGCTGAAATAACGGCGAATCAAGAATACGAGCTACAACGCCCACCCTCGAATACTCCCATTTCTTCCCGAAGTTTTGCTACGCCACTGCGTATTGCATGGCGATAGTCGGTTGGGAAGCTGTGCCGACCTGACACAAACGAACCAGCAATTGTAGCATTAACGCCACATACCAAAAGCCGTCTCGTCGCATAATTTCGAGGCCGTCAGGCGGAATGCGCTACACGGGAGTCAGGACCGGGCGCAAAACTCTACGTTTGCGGCACATCGTTCGACGCAAGCGTCGCTGGGGCTGCTAGAGATGACAAGGCTAATCAACCCGACAGATATCACGGTAACGCTGAATTACCTACTCTCGTGGCACGGCAATTGGATCATCGTTATCAGACCGGAAAAATTGTTTCTGAGTGGCAAAATTTCTTGCGAAAAACCAAGATTTAATTTTGCGATTGAAGTAACCTTACGGCGCTGGCGTCCAAGTGGAGTAGAATGGAGAACGACGAAAAAGATCTCGAAGGCGCCAGCCCCTGCGTACGGATTTTTCTCGTTGAGGATAATCCCGATCACGTTTTTATCGCGCTCACCGTGATGCGCCAGGTGCTCGGCGACGCGATCGAGATGCTGCATGCGCAAAACGCCGAAGAAGCGCTCGACATGATCGCGCAGTTCACCGAGTACGATCGTCCCGATCTGTTTTTTGTCGATTTGCGGCTGCCTGACAACGGTGGCTTCTCTGTGCTCACCGCCGTACGCGGCAGCGAAGTGTGTTCGATGGTTCCGCTGTTCGTCGTGACCAGCTCGATGTACGACCGCGATATCGCAGAGAGCTACGAGCTTGGCGCATCGGCGGTACTGTCCAAACCACTGTCGCGCGCGAAGCTGCGCGAAGAGCTGACCCGAATTGGGGCACTGCCGCCGTCGAGCGAGCATCCACCCGGCACCACTTACCGACATTGAGCTGATCGATCGCGGAATTGCTTCTTTCCTGCGAGCGCCTGCCGCGCTTGACGCCCACTGCCGTGCGTAGGATTCTCGGTTGTAGAATAGCGCAACTGGCGCACCCGAGGTCCCCGCGTGAAACCCCATTCATTCGATAAGAGCAACGCGCTCATGGAGCGCGCGCGCAAGGTTGTTCCCGGCGGCATCTATGGGCATCAGAATCCTGCGATGCTCACCAAGGGTTCGTTTCCTTCGTTCTTCGCACGCGGCCAGGGATCGCATATCTGGGACGTCGACGGCAATGAGTACATCGACTACATGGCGTCCTATGGACCGATCGTGCTCGGCCATCGGCATCCGCGCGTCGAAGAAGCTGTGCGCCGCCAGATGGAGCTCGGCAACTGTTTCAATGCGCCCGGCCCGCTGTGGGTCGAGCTGGCGGAATATATGGTCTCGATCACGCCGTTCGCCGATTGGACAGTGTTCGCGAAAAACGGCTCCGACGTATGCACCTGGGCAACGGTGCTGGCGCGCCACGCGACCGGACGCAAGAAGATCGCGATGTGCTCCGGCGCGTATCACGGCGCGCACGTCTGGTGCACGCCTGCCCCCAGCGGCGTGATGCCCGAGGATCGCGCCAACGTCGTGTACTTCAACTACAACAATCTCGCGAGCCTGCGCGACGTGATCGACGACAACGAAGGCGAGATCGCCGGCGTGATTCTCTCTCCGTTTCGGCATGACGCGGGCCACGACCAGGAGCTTCCGGTCGAAGAATTTCTCGCGGGCGTGCGCGACCTGTGCGACCGCAACGGGATCGTGTTTATTCTCGACGACGTGCGCGCGGGCTTCCGCCTGAACATGGGCGGCTCCGGCGAACTGTTCGGCGTGCGCCCTGATCTTTCGACCTACTGCAAGGCGATGGGCAACGGCTATCCGATCTCGGCGTGCATGGGCCGCGACAGCCTGAAGCAGGCCGCCCAGGAAGTGTTTTTCACCGGCTCTTATTTCACCAGCGCAGTTCCGATGGCGGCGGCGCTTGCGTGTCTAAAGGAGCTCGCCGCGACCAACGGAATCGAGCGGATGCGGATGCTCGGCGAAAAGTTGCGCGACGGATTGCTCACCCAGGCGCGCTCGCACAGCTTCGAGGTCACCTACTCCGGACCGCCCGCGATTCCGTACATGACGTTCAAGGACGATCACGGCCGCCACGATCGGATGAAGGTGTTCGCCGGCGCATGCTCGTTAAACGGCGTCTATATCGCGCCGCGCCACAACTGGTTCCTGACCGCCGCCCACACCGAAGACGACATCGCCCGCACGCTGGAAGTAACCGACGCCGCCTACACCACCGTCCGCAAACAATTCCCGGCGTAGCCGGCATCGCGATCGGATCCGAAAGGGGGGCGGCGATGGCAATCGCATATGTAATTGGATGGATCGTCCTTGCGGGCTTGGTTGGCGGTTTGCTCAACGGTTATTTCGCTTCCGAAGGGCTGGTTATGCCACGGCGGGAACGGCTTCCTGACGGGCAGACCATCCTTCGCCCTGGATTTATCGGAAATGTGATCGTGGGAGCCATCACTGCGGTTGTTCTCACCTCGCTCTACAGCCCCATTGGAGCGATTAAACTTGGCACAGCACTCACTCAGAGCTATGATCTCACTGTGGGGGCCGTAATCGGTGCGTTCCTCAACGGCCTCGGCGGAGCTCGCCTATTGACCCAGGAGGTCAGTCGGCGCAATGACAACTTGGTGATGCGCCAGATGCGGTCAGGGCTGACAGAGTTTTCAGAGTCATCTCGGATCGGTGATTGATTGCGGCAAGCGCCGGAGGAGGCAGACACGATGGCTGGGATAGATGATACCGCGCGGGAGTTGATTCGGGAGCTTCCTAAAGTTCTGCTGAAAACCGGAGATTCGAAGATCGACTACCTTGCGTCAAACGTACTCGCTGAAATTGTAAGAGACCTCCGCACCGGTCATATAAGTCGCACCGAGCTGATCAAGGCAACGCTGTTGGACTTGAATGACTCATTGACTGATTGGCGAAGTGAGCCGCGCCAGCCGGAAATCTCTGAAGCCGCGGGGAAGGTTTGCGATTTGGCGCTCCAGTTCAGCGCTGAAACGGAAGACGCGAAAGTCGCGGTTTGAACGATCTATCTCGCTGCGCGCCTGTGGTGTATCGGATCGTTTTGTGATTTCGCAGGCGCGACTCCCAATCGTCCGCGCGCAGTTCTTCTAATCGGCTCGCGTTCCAGTTACCCTCCGCCTATATAGCCCGACCCTCAAATCTCAGGCCATTTGTCGTTCCACGGGCGCGCCTGCTCGTAGGCATACGCAGCCTGCAGGACCAGGTCCTCGCGCAGGCGCTCGGCCACGATTTGCAGCCCCGCAGGCAAGCCCGCGTCGGTCAGACCCGCCCTCACGTTCGCGCCCGGATGCCCGCTCAGGTTGAACGGATAGGTGAATCCGGCGACAGCCTTCAACTGATCGGCGGGTTTGCCGTTGATCGTGTCGAACGGAGGACCCGCCGCCGGAAACGCCTCGGTTGCGATAGTCGGAGTGAGCAGCAAATCGTAACGCTCAAAAATCTTGCGGCACCATTCGTTGAATTGATGGCGAAGCCGATAGGCCTGCCCGTAATGCCGCCACGTGATGTGCTCGGCGGACATCGTGCCGGCTGCGAACGCGCGGCCGAAGTCCTCGCGGCGGCTCGCGAGCAACTCGTAAAGCTGCGCGTAAGATTGCGTCGCGCCGACGCGCTGCCAGTCGCGCCCGAGGTCGGTTATCGGATCGTTGATCACCGTGATCTCGTGGCCGAGATCTTTAAACACGTCCACCGCGCGCGCGACCTCGCGTGCGACGTCGCTCTGGACCGGATTGCCGAAGTCGGGATGAAACGCGATGCGCAGTTTTTTCGGTATCCGCTCTAAAATCGCGTGATAGGAAATTCCCGGATGCGGCAGCGAATCGGGATCCGCCGCGTGATATCCGACCGCTGCGTCCAGATAGATCGCGGCGTCGCGCACCGTGCGCGTCAGCGGTCCCACCACGCTGGTGTCGTTCCATCCGAGCATTCCCAAAGACGGCTCGAGCGGGATCCGCCCCTTGCTCGGCTTGAGCCCGAAGCATCCGACATAGCACGCCGGAATTCGCACCGAGCCGCCGCCGTCGGAACCGGTCGCGAGCGGGATAATTCCGCCCGAGATCGCCGCCGAGCTTCCTCCCGACGATCCACCCGGCGTGCGTTCGAGGTTCCACGGATTTCGCGTCACGCCGAACAGCAGATTCTTGGTGAAGCCGGTATATCCGAACTCGGGCGCGTTGGTCTTTCCCAGCACGATCGCGCCCGCGGCCCGCAGCCGGGCGACCTGCACCGAGTCGCCCGCCGGCATATGGTCCTTGAACGGCTTCGATCCGTGAGTGGTCGGCAACCCGGCTGCGTCTTCGAGATCTTTGACCCCGAGCGGCAATCCGGCCAGCGGCCCGAGCTCTTCGCGCCGCGCAATCTTCTCGTCCATCGCGCGCGCCTCGTCCATCGCCTGCTCGGCGCGCACCGCGACCAAAGCGTTGACTTTGGGATTGACCTGCTCGAGCCGCTTCAAGGTGGCCGCCATCAATTCGCTCGGCTTGAGCTCGCGCCGGCGGATCATCGCGGCCAGCTCGTGCGCGGGTTTCCAATAGAGTTCGGCCATAGCTCTCACCTCCGCCAGGGCTCTTGCGCAGCGCCGTGCTGGCACTGATGGGAGGGTTTCTACTACGGTTTGCATGGAATCAAAAGCGCGCGGGAATGCCGCGCGCCGCGGTTTGACTGCCTAACGAGTGTTAGATAAACTGGTGGGAGCACGCGAGGGAATCATCATGCGATCCCAATCCAAATTGCCCGCGGCTCATGCGGGAGCCAAAGTCGTTCCGTTCCATCGCGCAATTGATACCCGCGATCGAGTCCTGGTGGTTGCGCTGCCGCTGTTCGCCGACCGCGGCTATCGCGGCACCAGCCTGCGCGATATCGCGCGCCGGATCGGAATCAAGGCGCCCTCGCTGCTGCATCATTTTCCCTCCAAGCAGCAGCTCTACCTTGCGGTGCTGGACCGGATTTTCGAAGGGATGGAAGCCGCGGCGCAAAATGTCGCGACCGGAAAGGGCACCCGGCAGCAGCGCCTGGTGCGCGCGATCCAGGACGCGATCGACTATATCGCCAGGCATCCCGATTCGATGAAGCTCTTGTGGAAAGAGATGGCCGACGAGAGCGGAGTCGGGCGCAACCTGCTCAAGCGCCGGATGCCGCCGCTGGACGCGATCGTGATGAATTTCATTTTCCGCGGACAGCGCGAGGGCGAATTTCGCGCCCAACTCGATCCGTTCCATTTCATCCGCAGCCTCGAATCGATCACGATCGGATATTTCGGCACCGCCGCGATGATCAAGCGGCTGTGGAACGTGAACCTGCTCGAACCCGCGATTATCGAGCGCCGCAAACGCGAAGTCGTGGACATGGTCGAGCGCACGCTGTTCGTCAGGGCCGCCGACAAAGTTTAGGCGCGCCTTCCAGTTCGAGCGTTACACCCCAAAGGAGAGAGGGTAATAGCAATATGAAATTCGGAACGTTCTATGAGCATCAGCTGCCGCGTCCGTGGAAGCCCGGGTCGGAGCTGAAGCTGTTTCAGGATGCGCTCGATCAGGTCGAGCTCGCCGATAAGCTCGGCATCGATCATATGTGGGAGGTCGAGCACCATTTTCTCGAGGAGTACGCGCATTCCTCGGCCCCCGAAATTTTTCTGGCGGCATGCAGCCAGCGCACCAAGCGCATCCGGCTCGGCCATGGAATCGTGCTGCTGCCCGCGGGCTACAACCATCCGGCGCGCGTCGCGGAACGAATCGCGACGCTCGATCTGGTCAGCGGCGGACGGGTCGAGTTCGGCACCGGAGAATCTTCGGCCGAAGCGGAGCTCGGCGGCTTTCTGATTCCTCGCGCCGACAAGCGCGACATGTGGCAGGAATCGCTCGGCGCGATCTGCAGGATGTTTGTCGAGGAGCCGTTCCTGGGACACGAGGGCAAGTACTTCAACATGCCGGTGCGCAACGTGGTGCCCAAGCCGGTGCAGAAACCGCATCCGCCGCTGTGGGTCGCATGCTCGCGGCGCGAGACGATCCATCTTGCCGCCAAGCTCGGAATCGGCGCGCTGACTTTCGCCTTCGTCAGTCCCGAGGAAGCCAAGATGTGGGTGAATGACTACTACACCACGCTGGCCAACGAGTGCGAGCCGATCGGCTACGCGATCAATCCCAACATCGCGATCGTGACCGGCTTCATGTGCGATCCGAATCAGCAGCGCGCCGTGTCGATGGGCGAGGAGGGGCTCAAGTTCTTCTCCTACGCGCTCGGCCATCATTACGTCTTCGGACGGCACGAGCCGGGCAAGACCGACATCTGGTCGAACTACAAGGGCGTCAAGATCGACATCCCCGGCGCCGGCGGAGAGAACGCCTGTATCGGCACTCCCGATCTGATCCGCGAACGCCTGCGCGCGTACGAAGACGCAGGCGTGGACCAGGTGGTCTTCATTTCCCAGGCGGGCAACAACAAGCACGAGGATATCTGCGCGTCGCTCAATCTGTTCGCCGAAAAGGTGATGCCCGAATTCAAGCCGCGCGAAGAAAAGCGCGCCAGGGAAAAGGCCGAGCGGATGGCGCCGGTCATCGAAAAGGCGATGAAACGCAAACGCGATCCCCAACTCCCCAAGCCATCCGGCGCAACCGTAATCCAGGCCGGGATGGCGCCGTAGCACCGCCGCGATTCAATATCTCAAAAGGGCCGCCCGACTCGGGCGGCCCTTCCTCGTTTAAGGCGGACAGCAGCTACTTCGAACGAGTCACACAAACCGCGGAGAGTGAATCAAAGCAGTGCGCGAAACTCTTCAACCGAAAGACCTGCCTGTCGAATTATCGAGCGGAGAGTTCCCTGCGGGACGTCGCCGGTATGATACGGCACAGTGACTCGAAGCCCGAGCTTTGTGCGATGCTTCAACTGAGCGTGGCTGCCGCTTGAATGATGGATGAAGAAACCAGCTCGCCAAGTGCGCTCACGAGCTCTCTCGCTTTGAGGACCGGAAGCGCAGGGCTCAAATCGCGACCACGACCTCTTCGCGAATTGGATCACCCGATGGAGGCGTCTCGGCTGGAATCGTCTCGCCGTCTTTGCGAAGCCCTTCGAGATGGCAGCGCAACGCGTCGCGAGCCATCGCCCGCGCCTCGTTCAAAGTCCGGCCGAAAGTCACAATCTCGGGGAAAGCGGGAAACACCACCGCGAAACTGCCATCAGTTTGCGGTTCAAAATAAACCGTGTAGTGGAATGAGTCCTTGCTCGCAGCAACGACGGTGCGACGTTTGCCCTTAGATTCCATCACCTGTGAGAATACTCCTATAGCCCACCAGTCAGCCAGATATCCCTCACCCTGGCCGTCGCCGGGCGATGATTTCACGGGGCGGCTCCGCTATTGTGATTCTCGATGAAGATGACGCTACGCAAATCATTTGGTGCGCTCGCGGTTCTGACTGCCGCGGCGATTCTCGGGCTCGTTGTTCCCGCGGTCGCCTCCGATACTTCGACCGCAGTGCAGGCGCAGAACGTGCAGGCGAAAATCGCGCTGGCCAGTGCAAAAGTCGCCCCCGGACACGACGTGGGCGTGAGCGTGGATATCGCGATCGAACCCGGATGGCACATCTACGGAAATCCGGTCCCCGAGGATTTCGTCGCGACCAGCGTCGCGTTCGACAGCCCCGTGATCGCGGGGCAGCAAATCAAGTTTCCACCGCCGACCCCGGTTACATTCAAGGGACTTGGCGAGACGCTGCCGGTCTATGAGAACTCGGTGCGCGCAACCGGAACCGTGCGGATCGATCCGAAGTCGAAGCCTGGCGACTACCAAGTCGCAGGAACGTTCAAGTTCCAGGAGTGCAACGACAACATCTGCAAAATACCGCAAGCGGTGAAGTTCGAGATTCCACTAACAGTTGAGGCCGCGAAATAGCCAGAGCGGCTCAGCCTGTGACTTTCACCAGTTGCCTGCCCCGATAGAAGCCGCAGGAGTGGCAGATGCGATGCGGCATCATCAAGCCGCCGCAGTTCGAGCAGATGCCCGGATTCACGGGACGCAGCGCGTCGTGCGCACGGCGCAGACGACGAGCTTCTGTCATTCCCGCGCGTGGCTGCCGCGCGAGAGCCTGTCCTGAGTAAGGCCGAAGGGGCTCGGAATGGCGGAGCCGAGAGAAATTCCGATCGAA
>JBAPSR010000293.1:0-1866 GCA_049281755.1 Binataceae bacterium (SeqCode) | reverse complement strand
ATCAGCCGGGATTGCTGGCTGCGATGACCAAGACGATCGCGTCGGCGGGCGTGAACATCTCGACCGCGGAAGTGAAGACCCGCGGCTCGGATGGACGCGCACTTTCGATTTTCGAGGTCAGCGTGTCGAGCGCGCGGCAACTGAACTTGCTGATGAACGCGATCGGCGCGATCGACGGAGTGATGCGCGTGTCGCGGATCGGCTACCACAACGCCACTCGCGACGAGACATGAAGCGCGCGATCGAAACCAAAACTGCGCCGGCCGCGATCGGACCTTACTCGCAGGCCGTGGTCGTGGGCTCGACGGTCTTCTGTTCCGGGCAGATCGGACTCGATCCGCATACCGGCGCGATCGTGCCCGGCGGAATCGAGGCTGAGACGCGGCGCGTGCTCGCCAATATTCGCGAGGTGCTGACCGCCGCGAAACTGGAATTTGCAGACGTGGTCAAGACTACAATTTTTGTTGCCGACCTTGGCGACTTCGATTTGGTCAACCGCATCTATGGCGAGCACTTCGAGCCGCCGTTTCCGGCCCGATCCACCGTTCAGGCCGCCGCGCTGCCGCGCAACGCGAGAATCGAAATCGAAGTTATCGCGATGAAGCGCCCAAGCTCGTCGCGGCGGCGCCGCTAGCTCACATCAAGCACTTTCAGCGCGGCGTCATCGAAGTAACGTCCGGATGGATCGAGCTTGCGCGCCGAGCGCAGCAGGCGCTGCGCGTTTTCGCGCCTGAGCTCCGCCGAAAGCGGCGCGTCATACAGCCGGGCCTTGTCGAGATCGAGAATCACGACCGCGAAGCTTTCGCCCGCTTGGGTGACGAACAGATTGTTCAAGTTCAGGTCCGCGTGAAACAACCCGTGGTTGTGCATCGTCGCGATCGCGGCGCGCGCCTTCAGCAGGACGTGTCCGCGCACCACAGGGTCGTCGTCGGCGCGCACGAATTCCCACAGCGTCATCCCTGGGATCGCGCGCGTCAGAAAAAAACCGCGATAGAACCCCGGTGCAACCGACTCGACGCATGCGCCCATCGGTTCCGCGACGTCGATCCCGCGCCGGCGCGCCTCGACGGCGAGCTTAAGCTCCTCAAGTGGCCGTGGCTTGAGTCCGAAGAAAGTCTCGGCGACCAGAAAGCGCATCATTCCGCCGCGCCTGGCTCGCCGCGCGAACAGCTCCGGTCCGCCGTCGAGGTTGATTCGGCGCCCGCTTGCGCGATTCCCAACTCCCGGGACTTCCGTGGGTGATTCGAGCTCGCGAAGCCGCGCCGCTATGACGGGAGCATATGGGAGAATCTCGCGATGCAGTATCAGCACGCGGTGCCCGAGCGCGATCCGGGCGAAATTCGGATCGGGGCGCCAATCGATTTCCTTGCGCGGTCTCATCGCACTGGCGCAGCGGGATCCGCACCGCCGTCAACCGCGGCGGCGCGCGTTGCCGGCGGCATCCGCCAGATTCCGGTCGCGACGGCAAAGAATGCCGCAATCGATGACAGGAAATGCGCCGAGTAAAACAACGCAAGATTGCCGAGCCGGCGTCCCGGCACAAAGTTCAGCAGTACCGAGATGATTAGATACGCTATCGACTTGAGCCGCAGCCGCGCACCCGCCGGCGGCGCGGTAAGCAGCATCGCGCAGAGCAGCATGTACGGCACAATCAGCGCGGTGAAATAACTCTTCCACGAGATCGGCGCGAACCCGGGCATCAGGCAGAACAGGCCCGCCAGCGCCGAGCGATCGTGTTCGACTTCATCGCCGGGCGCGCGCACCGCGCGCCAGATCCATTGGGCCTCGAGCGCGATCAGCACCGCCTCGAATCCCATCCCCATCCAAAGCGGACGCGCGCCGGCCGCCGCCGTTTCTCCTCCCGCG
>JBAPSR010000292.1:0-11573 GCA_049281755.1 Binataceae bacterium (SeqCode) | reverse complement strand
GATTGCAAACGCGAAGTGCCGCCCAAGCGTGATTATTCCGATACCGTTTAGACCCACCTAAGCCACCGTTTCTGAGAAAATCTTCAGCATTGCCGCGGAACATTTTTGACGACGATCATCGAAATTTACCAAACGAACCCACCACGTCCGCATCGCTTCAGGCTAGAGATACGCCCGCGCCGCGCGCTCGACTATTCGGCGCGATGCGCGCATCGTTGCCGAGGCCCGCTCTGATCCGGAGGTCGCATCGATGCGCGTTCAGGTTGGCGATATCAAAATGTTCTTCGACGTCGAGGGCGCGAAGCTCCGTCCCGACGGTCCCGTGATGCGCGAGGTTCCCACGCTGCTGCTCCTGCACGGCGGCCCGGGCGGCGACCATGCGTCGTTCAAGCCCGGCTACGGCACGCTCACCGATATCGCGCAGGTGATTTATCTTGACCATCGCGGACAGGGCCGCAGCGACGCGAGCACGCCCGAGACGTGGCGCCTTTCCAGGTGGGCCGATGACGTCGTGGCGTTCTGCGACGCGCTCGAGATCAAGAAGCCCGTCGTCCTGGGGCTGTCGTTCGGAGGATTCGTCGCCGCAGCCTACGCGACGCGGCATCCCGATCATCCGGGCAAGCTCATCCTGTGCTGTACGCGCGCGGGCCGTCCCGAGCCCGAGCTGGAAGCCGACGTTTTCGAGCGGCTGGGCGGCAAGGCCGCGGGCGACGCCGCGCGCGGCTATCTCTGCGGCGAGACTGCGACGAGCGATCAGTTCCGCGAATTTGTCCGGCTATGCCGCCCGCTCTACTCGCGAGTTCGCTGGGATCCCAACAAGGACGCGCGCCAGCTTTGGAAGCTCGACGTGATGCGCTCGTTCCGCGAAAATGAGGACTATACTTTCGATTACCTCGACGATCTCGCGCGGATCGAATGCCCGACGCTGGTGCTGGCCGGCGAGGATGATCCGATAACGCCGCCGTTTTATTCCGAACAGATGGTCGCGAAGCTGCCCGCGCATCTGGTGCGCTTCGAACGCTTCGCAAACGCGGGCCACGGCATCGCCGCCGACGCCCCCAATCGCTACTTCGCTGTCCTGCGCGAGTTTATCGGCTCGTGACTACGTGCAATCGATTACTCGATCCAGGCATTGGGAAGAAAATAAGAGCCTGCGATAAAGGCGATTATGCCCAGTGCGATCGCAGGATGTATAAACGCCGCGGGAATTGCTACACAGTATAGGCAGGCGGCGATAAGGTTTTTGCGGAAGGCGGGGCGACTGGCTATTGCGTATTCGGGATCGTCTTTAAATTGCTCCGCGATCGCCACGCGCAACGCCAGGAAAGATATTCCTGTCAGCAGCATGATCACGCAGTAGAGCGCGGCGGAGAAGGAACTGACGCGCTTCATTCCCATGTAGGCGGTGAAGTACGGCACCAGCGATGTGAAAAACAGCAATACTATATTGGTCCACAGAATTCGATTATTGACCGTCTTTACTTCATGAAAGATATGGTGGTGGTTTATCCAGTAGGTAGCCACTAATACATAGCTGACCAGGTAACTGAGAAAAACCGGCCATAGATTGATTAATCCCGCGGGACCGTTCTGGACCGGCAGCTTCAGGTCGAGCACCATGATCGTAATGATGATCGCGAAGACACCGTCGGAGAATGCTTCCAGCCGTCCGGGGCTCAAGTTGGGCTCGGTCCTCGAGGTTGAGGATATCCGCGGCGCGCGTCGTCGGTCCTGGCGTGCACGCTAGGGCAGCATCACCAGATCGTGGGCGGGCGGAAGTTTCTCCGCGATGAGGGCGACGGCGAGGCCGCCGTCGTGCGCGCGAAGCACGCGGCCGTCGGTGGTGACACCGAAGAATCCACCGCGTTCCGGATCGGAGCGCAGCCGCATCACCATCCCACGCCCCGAGGCGTATTCGGCCGCGAGCGGTGCGAACGATGCTCCGCGGTCGCGGCTCATGAACATGATCGCGTCTGCGCCCGAATGGCTACCCGACCAGGTGGGCGGAGGACCCGCCGCGGCGGCAGTGAAGATCGTTTCGGCATTGTCGACCAGTAGCGGGACGGTATAGGTGCGATTCAGCCCGTTGCGGACGTGACGCCACGAAGCGCCCGCATTATCGGAGGTATAGAAGCCCCGCCCGGTGGTTGCGTAGAGACGGCGCGAGTCAGCAGGATCGACCGCGACGGTATGAACGTCGTCGTAGAGGCCGTCGTTGAGTGTCTCGAAGGAAGCGCCGCTGTCGCGCGTGCGGAACACTCCTCCTTCTTCCACTCCGACGTACATCGTGCGCGGGTCGTGCGGGTCGAATGAGATCGAGCGGACGTGCGGGATGTGCGGGGGAGGCGGAAAGGTCCAGCGCTCGCGTCCGGGAATTTTCAGGAACCCGGCGCATTCGTGGAACGATCTCCCGCGATCTTCGCTGCGCAACAGCCGCGCGTGCGAAGTGCCTGCGAAAACCTGATCCTTGACTGCGGGCGACGCGGCGATCGCCCAGACTTCCTCCTCGCGCGCGATGTGCGGCGTGATATCGGTCCAGCTCCTGCCGCCGTCGGTCGAGCGCGAGAGCGTACCCTTGCCGCGAACGTGCTCGACTCCGCCGGCGTAGACGACCGCAGGGTCGGCGCAGTCCTGCGCCATGCACCAGATGCCGGTTGGATCGGCCAGCACCATCAGCGGAATGCCGGCGCGTTCCGGATCGAGAATGACTATTCCCTTGGCAGTTCCCACGCACAGACGCATCGAAGTCTCTCCCGCGTTATGCTGCCGCGATCGTAGCGCAAAGCTGCGCGATGCAATACTCCGGCGGCCGGGTTTGTCCACTCAATACAAGACGGAAGGCAGGTACGAGCCTGCCGGTTCGTTGTACAAGCCTATCGTCATCAGGGTCATGGAAAAGACCATGCGCAGCCCCTTGCCGAGGCACCAGCGCATCAGCGGGCCGTTGCGTGAAGGTATCAAGACGCCAGGACCGTCGAACGATCGGGCAGCGGCGATTAGCGCCTGCAAGTCGTCGTTGGTCTCCGCGACGGCGTGGCCGAAGATTGCGATCGCAGTTGCATAGCCGGTGATACGGCCTGAGCGCTCGACGACCGTAGCGATACCTTGACGGATCGTGCTGCGCAGCTCGCCGGTCCGATTGTGTCCATGTACGCGCACGCAGAGCGCGGCGCAGGAATCGAGGTCGCCCTCGACGGCAGCGCGCACGACGCATCCCGGGATGGTTGCGCCGATCGCGTTACCCTGCATGCACGACAAATGCTCACGCACCTCGAAGCCGAGTTTCGAGTACAGCGAGAGCGAGCGGGAATGGTAGCCGGACTGAACCAGGCGGATCCCGGCAAAGCCTTTGCTCTCAGAGCGTTTCATCACGGCGCGCATCAGGAGGCCGCCGACGCCGTGGTTCTGAGCGCGCGGATCGATCGAGATCGGGCCGACGCCAGAGATCGGATTGCGCTCGTCGAGGAAATTGCTGCCGACGATCTTCGCGTCCAACTCTGCAACCGCGCCGTAAGTAGTGGCGCTTGAGAGCATTGCAGAAAGCATGCTGACTGCGACCTCGGTGCTGGGAAAGTCAGGCGGAAAGTTGTGCTCCTCAGCGATCGCTCTGAACGCTTCGTAGCAGATTCGGCCGCATTCGATCGCGTCGTCTGGCACACCTTCGCGTATGATAAGACTCATCGGCGGACCTCTCGCGTGAAACTGCCGCGATATTACTCAAACTGCAGGCGATACGACACACTGCGGCGTCGCATCCGGGTCGAAGCTGTGTTACGCGATACCTTGTCGAGCATCGGAGGAAGCGATGGACGAACCTATCTTGCGCGACGCGACCGAGGCGGACCTGCCCGCGATCGTGGCGATCTACAACTCGGCGATTCCGAGCCGGATGGCGACCGCCGATCTCGAGCCGGTGATGGTCGAGCTCAGACGCTCATGGTTCGAAGAGCACACCTCGGCATCGCGGCCGCTGTGGGTGCTCGCGCGCGGCGCGGAAATTCTCGCGTGGCTGAGCTTCCAGTCTTTCTATGGCCGCCCCGCCTACCAGGCGACGGCAGAGATCAGCGTCTATGTCGCGCCGGATCATCATCGGCACGGCTACGCGCGCCGCCTGGTCGGCGAGTCGGTCGAGCGCGCACCGGCGCTCGGGCTCAAGACGCTGCTCGCGTTCATCTTCGGCCACAACAATCCGAGTATCGCGCTGTTTCGCGGCTTTGGTTTCGAGACCTGGGCGAATCTTCCGGCGGTCGCGGCGCTCGACGGAGTTGAGCGCGATCTGCTGATCCTCGGCAAGCGGGTGGCTTAAACACAAAGACACGTGGCCGGTTGGATTATCCGAGTTGATCCCGCAGCCCGTCGTCCTTCGCGTCCTGGAGAGATCTGCGTTGCTCCAGAAGGTCGAGGCCTAACTCTGTAATCCTGACGATACAACGGCCATTGGCTTGCTGCCTCATGACAAGCCCTCGATCGTTTGCGTCTTCCCAAACCGGAAGGCGAGGGCAGGACGTGCGCCAGGCATCCATCACTTCTTCGTAGCTCTTTTCTCCGCTTGCCACCCACTCAAGGAGATCGAGGATCAGGGCTTCCACAACCGTGTCGAACATGAAGTTGCCTCCTGCAATTCCTCATATTAACCGCCCGATAATGGCTGTCTAGTTCTCGTTTTGGATAGCTAAACACCAAGGCATCAGGCGGCCACTAAGGCACGAAGACACGCAGAAACAGGCGGGACTTTCCTTGCGGAAAGTCTCGTCGTTTTTTCTTCTTTGTGTCTTCGTGTCTTGGTGGCCGGTTGGATTATTTGAGTTCCGCGTCGGCTTTGAGCTCGCCCATTGCTGCGAGCTCGGCGGGGGCTAGCTTCTTCGGATTTGGATCGATCCGCGCGCGCTTGACGTTCAGCGTTCCGCCGCTGAGTGCGATCTTCATTCCGCTGGCGTCGATCGCTGTGATCGTTCCGGGTGCAGATGACGTCGCGGAGGAGTCGAGTGCGACGTCGTAGAGGCGGACGCGCTTGGCGTCGAGCTCGGCGAATGCGCCGGGCTGAGGATCGCATCCGCGAATCAGGTTGAAGACCTCGCGCGCGGGGCGCGCAAAATCGATCTTTGCGTGCTCGTCGCGGCACGGAGCCTCATAGGTCGCGAGGCTTTCATCCTGCTCGATTCTGGGCGCGCTGCCGTTTTTGATCAGATCGATCGCCTCGATCATCGAGTCGATTCCCATTGGGAAAAGCGTGTTGAAGTAGATCGAGCCGGTGGTGTCGGTGTCGGCGATCGGCACGCGCTTTTGAATCAGGATCGGACCCGTATCGATTCCCTTGTCGGGCCAAAACCAGGTAACTCCCGTTTCGCGATCGCCCTGGATGATCGCCCAATTGATCCCGCTGGCGCCGCGATGCCGCGGCAGGAGCGAAGGATGGAAACAGATCGATTTGTATCGCGGAAAATAGAGGATGCGCTCGGGAACGATTAGCGTCACGAAGGCGAGAATCGCGAGCTCGGCGCCCGTGGTATTGAACTGCTCGAAGGCCGCCTCGCTCTTGAACGATTTCGGCTGGGATAGCGGTAGGTTCATCGCGCGCGCCTTGGTCGCGAGCGCGTCGGGCTTTCCGGCGGGGGGATCGGCGGGCGCGAAAACGTGCACGATCTCCTCACCGTGATTGACGATCGCTTCGAGCGCCTTTTCCGCGAACGCGGCCTGTCCCAGAAGTGCGATGCGCAATGAACCATCCTCCAGCGTCAAAGTGCACGCTACCAAATCATAACGACGACCCCAAACTGCGTGCGCACCGATTGACTTCTCGCATCGGCGCCCGCTTTGATGCTCGATGATGAAAGCTGTCCGGAATTGCGTGCTCTCGCTCGCTGCGATCGGCGTCGTGCTGATCGGTTCGATTCCCAGTCGCGCCGCTCAAGTCGGAAGCAATGCGCGCCCGCGCATCTTTATCCTGATGGTCTGGGACGGACTTCGTCCGGACTCGGTCACGCAGCACGACACGCCGAATCTGTTCGCGCTCGAGCGCGAGGGCGTGCGTTTCGCGCGGCATCATTCGCAATACCCGACGCTCACGATGGTGAATGCGGCTACGCTTGCGACGGGTGCGCCGCCGGGGATCGCGGGAATTTTCGGCGACGATATGTTTCTCGGACCTACGCTGAAGGATCAGGGAGTGAATCTGCAAGGCGATGGCCTGATGCAGTTCGCCGTTGGCCCCGCGATGCTCGAGGATACCAAGCGGCTGGCCGATCTGAACGCGCCCGATGCGCTCAAGGGCAGTCTGCTCGGACTCGATTCAGTCGTGCAGGAGGCCGCGCGCGAGGGCGGCTACGTCGCGGTGGTGGGCAAGGAGGGTCCGACCTACCTGTTCGATGATCGGGTGTTGACGGTCGCGGGTGGGCAGGACGAGGTGCATGCGCCGCATGCGAATTTTCTTTTCCTCACCGATGATGCGGCCGCGCCGCCGGCAGATGCGCAGCAGTTGGTCGCCGGGGTGCCTCCGAAGTCGGCCGTCGGCGTGTCGGACGGCGAACGCGATCGTTACTTCGCCCGCGTTGTCGCCGACCGTGCGATCGTGGCGGCGAAAAAGGCGACCGATGAGGGCAATCCGGCGCTGATCGTTTTCTGGCAGCACAATCCCGATCTTACGCAGCATCATGCGGGTCTCGGAACGCTGCCTGCGCTCGAAGCGTTGACGGTTGCCGATGACGACCTCGGCACGGTGCGCGCGGCGGTCGAGCGGGCGGGAGTCGCGGATCGCACGGACCTGATGGTCGTGTCCGATCACGGCTTTGCGACTATTCGCGTGCGCGTCTTTCTGGCGGCGCTGCTGGTTTCGGCGGGGCTGAAGAAATCGATCGACTCGAACGACGTGGTCGTCGCCGACAACGGCGGCTCGGACATGATTTATCTCTCGCGCGACGATTTCAGCACACGTTCCGCGCTATCCGACCGCCTGCAGAAGATCGTCAACTTCGCTGAGGCCCAGGAGTGGTGCGGACCAATCTTCTCACGCGAGGTTGCGCCTTCGGCGGCCGCTTCAGAGCGTTCAAGGCGCAGCCGTTCCGCGAGCGCCGCGACATTAGCTTATCGCGGATGGATCGACGGCACCTTTGCGCAGCCCGCGTTTGGACTGTTCAACGCGCAACGATCGCCCGACCTGATCATTTCATTCGCGGAGGCGTCGGACGCGCTCAATCGCGGATTCACGGGTCCCGGCGCGCCCGCGTTTGCGCTCGGCGAGAAAGGACAGCAATCGGTCCCCAATCATTCTTCGGCGCTCGTCCGGCCCGTTCCTGGGCTGGTCTACTCCGACACCGGTCCGGGCGATCGCTGGACGACAGGGATGGGGATGCATGGCGCGGCCGGCGCGCGCGAGATTCACAATGTCGGCGCCGCAATCGGCCCCGACTTTAAGCGCGTATTCCTGGATCAGAATCCGACTGCGAACGTCGATGTGGCGCCGACCATCTCGCGCGTGCTCGGCCTGATGATCAACGCGGGTCCTGGCGGCGCGTATCCGACCGGTCGTGCGCTGACCGAGGCGCTGGCGGGCGAGAGCAGCTATGTCGGCGGGTCGCACGCTTTCACGATGACCACGGACCTGATGCTCCAGGGAGTCGAGGCGATCACGACGCTCAGGCTTACCCGCCTGGGCGAAAGAATCTACCTCGACGACTCCTCGGTAGATCGCAAACCGCTGGGCAGCTCGCCGTAGAGGCGGCAGACTATTGACCTCAGCCTTTGACATTGTCTTTGCTGAAGAGAGCGTTGCGTATTGAAGAACTCACTGCGTGGGGCTGCCAGTGCGGCTGGCGAGATTCCTTGCGATGCCTACCCCTCGAAGTGACGCGCACACGCGTTACTGATTGCCCGCGAACGAACTGCCGACTTCGCCTTGTACATATGATCTCATGCCGGCGCGGATCGCGACGAATCTCGCCCGCGGCAGCAGCACACCCTTGCGATGAACTACCTTGCGTCGAGTGTGGTGATGTCGCGGCCGCGGGTTTCGGGGAGTAGCCAGATCATTGAAGCGGCTATGGTTGAGAAGATCGCGCCGATTGCGAGGGTTGGGCCGAAGCCTGCTCGGGTGCTTAGGAATGTTATCGCTAGCGGGGTGAAAAACTGAAAGCCGCGCGTGACATTGAGCAGCAGTCCGAGGGTGGTGTTGCGCACGCGGGTCGGCAGCAGTTCGGAGATCATCGGCGCCATCCCGCTCCAGATTCCGGTGCCGAATCCGGCGGTGAACATCGCCCACGCGATGAGCCCGGGAATTGCCGCCGCGCGATCCCAGAAAATTGTTTCCGGCAGCAGCCCCGCCGCCATCACCAGGCCGAAGATGAAAAACATCGGACGCCGTCCGTACCGGTCGGCGAGAATTCCGAATACGAAGTAGCCGAGAACGCCGCCGTACTGCATCTTGATCATGAGCTGGCTCGCGCCAAGGGCCGTGAGTCCGCGATGCAGCTCGAGATATCCGGGCATCCAGCTATACGTGAACCAATACGCTTCGCTGTTGAGGAGCAGGATCACGAACAGCAGCGTGACCATGTTCCGATATGGCCGCAGGACGCCGAGCTCGCGCCATCGGAATAACGTGCCCGCGCGGCTGCGAATCCATACGTCGCTCTCGGGGAGCCATCGCAACACGACGGCGAAAATCACGAGCGCGGGTATCGCGGAGATCGCGAACGTCAGCCGCCATCCGACGATCGGGGTCAGATAACCGCTGGCTGCCGCGGCGAGCAAGATTCCGAGCGGCGCGCCGGTCTGCACGTACGCGGCATATCGCGCGCGGCGTTCGGGCGGCACGCTTTCGGCGATCAAGCTCTGGCCGGGCGCCCATCCGCCGCCCATCCCGAGGCCGGTTATCGATCGAAACAGGATCAGCTCCCATAGCGAATTGCTGCCGGCGCACAGCAGTGTGCCGATTCCGTAAATCGCGACGGTCGCCGCGATCGTAGGCCGTCGGCCCCATCGGTCGCCCGCGAAACCGAAGATCACACCGCCCGCCGCTGTCATCAGGAAGGAGGTGCCCAGCGCGAGCGACGATTCGGCGGCGCTCAAGTGCAGCTCGCGCGCGATCGGCACGAGCAGGAACGAGTACAGGATCAAATCATAGAAGTCGAAGATCCAGGCGAGGAAGCAGATCGCGACAATGCGCAGATGCCCGCCGTCCGTCGGCCGTTCATGCAGCATCGCATGCGGTGCGGGTTCATCAGGCGGGTGTGTCCGCGCCGGATCGCTGCCGGGGGATGGTTCCATCGCGATTTTGCGCTTTTTCGCGCCCGAGCCGCGCTCTGGCCCCGGCGGGAATGGTATGGTTGGCTAACGTGAGGATGCGCGCGCTGTCAAGCGACCGCGGCAGAGAGGGGCAATGCTGAAAAAGTTTTTCAAGTGGATTATCAGGACCGTCATCGTGATCGTGATCCTGATCGCGATTGTTGCGACCTCGAAGTATATTTCGCACCGCGTGCCCAACGATTCGGTGCTGGTCGTCACGCTTTCCGGCAGCGTGGTCGAACGCGGCAGCAACGGCGTGCTTGGGCTGGTTGACAACGACCAGACGCCGCTGAATTTCGTGCGCCGCGCGATCGATCGCGGAGCCAAGGACCGGCGGATCGTCGGGTTGGCGGTAAAAGTTATCGATCCGCAGATGGATCTCGCGCAGGCGCAGGAGATCGCCGCGCTTATCAAATCGTTTCGCAAGACCGGCAAATGGACCGCCGCGTACATCGAGAGCGCCGGCGATTTCGGCCCGGGCAACCTTCCATACGCTGTCGCGGCCGCGGCCGACGAGGTTTCGCTGATGCCGCAGGGTTCGCTTGGAATTACCGGTGTAGGAATCCGCGAACTATTCGCGCGCGGAACCCTCGACTGGATTGGTATCCATCCGAACTTCGGGGCGATCGGAAAATACAAATCGGCGGGAAATATCTTCACGCAAAAAGACTTCACTCCCGCGCAGCATGAAGAAGACGACGCGCTTGCCGGCGACATGTACAACCAGATCGTTGCGCAGATCGCGCTCGAGCGCCATATCGATCCGGCCGCGGTGAAGGGCTTCGTCGATCAGGCGCCGCTCAACGCCGACGTAAGCCTCAAAGACAAGCTTGTCGACCATGTCGAGTACGAGGACCAGTTCACCGACCGCGCGAAACATCGCGGCGGTGATTCCGAACACAAGCTCGTCGACTACTCGGACTACAGCAGCTCGGGATCGATTTTCGCATCTTTCGCGCCGGGCGGCGACAAACTCGCGATCGTATACGGCTCCGGCGCGATCGAACGCGGGCAGGGCGGATTCGATCCGATGCTTTCGCCGGAGGGGAACGCGATGGGCGCCGACGACATCGTGGCCGCGTTCAAGAGCGCGCGTGAAGACGATTCCGTGCGCGGAGTCGTGTTCCGGGTGAACTCGCCGGGCGGCGACGTGATCGCCTCTGAGCTGATTCGACGCCAGGTCGAGCTGACTGCGGCGAAAAAGCCGGTCGTTATCAGCATGTCGGGCTATGCGGCCTCGGGCGGATACTGGATCTCGACTCCAGCCGCCGCGATTATCGCCGATCCGGGCACGATCACCGGATCGATCGGAGTGCTCGGCGGAAAATTCAACATCACGCCCGCGACCCAAAAGGCGTATCTCAACACCGGCGCGATAAGCTACGGCGCCAACGCGGATATGTTCGACGCATTCACCGACTTCACGCCCGCGCAGGCGGCGGTGTTTCAAAACCAGATGCTCGGCGACACCTATCAATACTTCGTCAAGATTGTCGCCGCCGGACGCCATCTGAGTGTCGAGGACGTGGACGCAATTGCGCAGGGTCGCGTGTGGATGGGCGATCAGGCGCTGCCGATCAAGCTGGTTGATTCGCTCGGGACGTTCGACGACGCGCTGCGCAAGGTCAAGGAGCTGGCGCGGCTTGACCCTAACAAGGAAATCGCGATCGAGGAGTTGCCCGAACAACCGAGCATCATTCAGGCGCTGTTGTCAGGCCGCGTCAACGCCGCATACGCGCTCGACGCCGATCCGGCGCGCGCACTCGGGCCGATCGCGAAAATGATTCGCGCCGCGATTGACGGTCACGCGGGCTTCGGCGCCGCGTACTGTCCCGTTGTCCCGATGCTATAAGTCAGGTCAGGAGTGACTGCGATGGACACACAACTGGAAGGATTCCTCAACACGCTCGGCGAGGCCGAACGCGCCGGTGGACGCGTGCTGCACGAGCTGACCGAGCAGGCGCGCTCGTTGGTGCTGCGCGAGATGCTCAAGAAAGTTGGTCACGACGAGGGTTACTACGCGAACGAACTAGCGCAGCATGTGCGCCGCCTGGGCGGAGAGGCGTCGAACAAGACCGGAGACTTCGTGGAGAAAGTGCGCGCAGTCGGCGAGTTCCGCGCCAAGTGCGAATTGCTCAATCGCGGGCAGCGATGGGTGATCCGCAAAATCGAGGAGCATCTTCCGACCGTCACCGACCCGCACCTGAACGCGTTTCTAACCGTGATGGCTGCCGGGCATCACAGCAATATCGGGGCGCTCGAGCAGGCGCTGAAGGACGGGCTGGCCTGAAACC
>JBAPSR010000291.1:0-5012 GCA_049281755.1 Binataceae bacterium (SeqCode) | reverse complement strand
GCGCTCGCCGTCCTGCGATTCTCGAAGGCTTTGCGCGCAAAATGGTGCTGGCTCGCCTCGAAGCTCTGCATTACGGACGGCTGGTGGTCGAGGACGGGGCAGAGCGAATCGCTTTCGGTCAAGATATCGAAGACGCGGAACTGCGCGCGACGGTGCGCGTCCACGACCGTCGTTTCTATGCCGACCTCGCACTCGGCGGCAGCGTCGGCGCCGGCGAATCTTACATGGCGGGATGCTGGAGCGCGGACGATCTGACCACGCTGATGCGGTTGATGGTGCGCAATCGCGACGTGATGGAAGGCATGGAAAGCGGCCTTGCGCGCGCCGCTAATCCGGTGCGCCGGACGCTCCACTACCTGAACCGCAACACCCGCGAAGGGAGCCGCCGCAATATCTCGGCCCACTACGACCTGGGCAACGATTTCTTCGAGCTGGTGCTCGATCGCAGCATGATGTACTCGTGCGCGATTTTCGAACGCGCGGAAGCCTCGCTCGACGACGCCGCGGCGGCCAAGGTCGATCGCATCTGCCGCAAGCTCGAGCTCAAGCCCAGCGACCACCTGGTCGAGATCGGGACCGGATGGGGCGGATTCGCAATCCATGCGGCGCGCAGCTACGGATGCCGCGTCACGACCACGACCATCTCGCGCAAGCAGCACGATTTTGCGGTTGCGCGGATCGCGGCGGCGGGACTTTCGGATCGGATCAGCGTGTTGCTGAAGGATTATCGCGACCTCGAAGGGCAATACGACAAGGCGGTTTCGATCGAGATGATCGAAGCGGTCGGGCATCATTTTCTCGATTCCTATTTCCGCAAATGCGGCGAGCTTCTGAAACCCGACGGCATGATGCTGCTGCAGGCGATCACGATTGCCGACCAGCATTATGCAAACGCGCTGCGCTCAGTCGATTTCATCAAGAAATATATTTTTCCCGGAAGCTTCATTCCGTCAGTGACCGCAATTGCCGATTCGATCACGCGCGCGAGCGACTTGCGCCTGTTCCATCTCGAGGATCTGACTCCCCATTACGCCGAAACGCTAAAGCATTGGCGGCTGAAGACGTTCGCGAATCTCGACCGGGTAAAAGCGCTAGGCTATCCCGACGAGTTCGTCCGGATGTGGGAATACTATTTGTGCTACTGCGAGGGTGGGTTTCGCGAACGTTATATTGGCGACGTGCAGATGCTGCTGGTCAAACCGCTATGCCGCCGCGCCCCGATTCTCCCGCGCCTGTGATGAGTAAAGCAAAAACCGGATCACGCCGGTTGATTGACGCCGAAGGAGATCCCGTGCTCGGCCCGCGGCCCTTACGCCGCCCGCAAGTGAGTGCATGAACGCTCCGGGATTCCTCGCCTATCGCTCGGAATGACGATTGAGGGCTCGGCAGAGACGCAGCCACGCGGGAATCACAATCGTAAAACGCGCGCACGCGCGGAATTTCAAATGACGTAAGACGGAGCACCGCCGGTCGGCCAAACTGCCCCGCTTGCAGGATCAGGCGCGGGGTTGACGCGAGCTATAACCGGATGATAATAATTATCACCTGAGTGATGGAACTACAGCTCGTCAGTGAAGGACGCCGCGCCGGCTACGCCGCGCGCAGGCTCGAGGAATTCGCCGCGCGATGCCGCCGCGGCGGCCTTGCCGTGACTCCTCAGCGCCTGGCGATTATCCAGGCCCTGCTCGAGTCCGGGGAGCATCCGCGCGCCGACGCGATCTACGCCGAAGTGCGCAAGCTCCATCCGCACATCTCGCTTGCCACGGTGCATCGCACGCTCGAAACCCTGTGCGAGGTCGGAGAGGCGCGCAAAGTCACAATGCTGCACGATAGTGCGCGGTATGACGGCAATCTGACGCCGCATCATCATGTGGTCTGCGTCAAATGCCGGCGCATCCGCGATATCGAGATTCCGGAGCTGGACAAGGTTCTGGAAGGACGCTCGGGGCTGGGCGAATTCACCTTGCTCGGCGCGTCGCTGGAGGTTATCGCGCTGTGCGAGCGATGCAAGCCGCGCCGCAAGCGTGCGCACGCGGCGGGACGGCGTGGTTGACCATCACGAATCACAACCGAGGACGAAATTTTTTTTAGTCAGGAGGCAACAATGAAGAGTTTGAAAGGTACCAAGACGCATCAGCATCTCAAAGACGCATTTGCCGGCGAAAGCCAGGCTAACCGCCGCTATCTGTATTTTGCCAAGGTCGCCGATGTCGAAGGGCAGCCGGAAATCGCCGGACTGTTTCGCGATACCGCCGAAGGCGAGACCGGCCACGCGCATGGGCATCTGGACTATCTCAAGACCGTCGGCGACCCGGTCACCGATCAGCCGATCGGCGACTCGATGCTCAATCTCAAGAGCGCGGTTCACGGCGAGACCTACGAGTACACTGACATGTACCCCGGGATGGCGAAGACGGCGCGTGAAGAGGGTTTTCCCGAAATAGCCGACTGGTTCGAGACGCTGGCCAAGGCTGAAAGGTCGCACGCGGGCCGATTCGATAAAGCGTCGAAGACGCTCAACTAGGGCCGCCCAGCGTAGAGCGGAGCGCGCGCAGTAAGCACCCTCACCCGCGCGTCACGATGCTTGCGAGAAAAAGCGCAAGCATCGCGCCGCGCCGCCCTCTCCCGGAGGGAGAGGGTATATCCAGGTGGGCGAGGGTCTTGGTACGACCGCGTCGCTTCTACGCACTCGAAGCCACGCCGCGTCCCGGATGCAGTTGGTCCGGAGGTCCGTAAGTAATGTCCAGCCGCATTTCATCTCAACCTACTGACGGTCTCTGTTACAATTCGACTGAGCCGAAATATTGGGATCGCGCCGGGCTGGACAAGGAGGTCGAGCGCGTCTTCGACATCTGCCAGGGATGCCGCCTGTGCTGGAACTTGTGCCCGTCATTCCCTGTACTGTTCGATGGTGTCGATCGCAATGACGGCGATGTGCGCGGTCTCACCAAAGACGAAACTCGCCGCGTGGTTGATCTCTGCTACGGATGCAAGCTGTGCGAGGTGAAGTGTCCCTACACGCCGCGCGATGGGCATGAATTCCAGCTCGACTTTCCGCGCCTGATGCTGCGCGCCAAATCGGTGCGCGCCAAAGAGGAAGGCGTCGGGATACGCGAGAAGCTGCTCGGCAATCCCGATCTGCTCGGCCGAGTCGGAAGCAAGACGCCCGGGCTTGCCAACTGGGGATGCCATCAGAAGTTTCAGCGCGTGATGATGGAAAAGCTTCTCGGAATTCATCGCGACAAGCTCCTGCCCGATTTCGCCGGCGAGACCTTCGACAAATGGCTTAAGCGAAATCCGCTGCCGCCTGCTCCCGCGCAGCCGAACGCGAAAGTCGCGCTGTTTCCGACCTGCTTCGTCAACTACTACAGGCCCGCTCCCGGTATCGCCGCGGTAGAGGTGCTGGCGAAAAACGGATGCGAGGTGAAATGCCCGAAGCAAAACTGCTGCGGGATGCCCGCGCTCGATGGCGGCGAAATGAAATTCGCGCAGACACAGGCGCAGTCGAATATCGCGTCGATGCTGCCGCTGGTGCGCCAGGGCTACAAAATCGCCGCGATCAATCCGACCTGCTCGCTGATGATGCGTCAGGAATATCCGAAAATTGTCGAAGGCGCCGAGGCGAAGGAGTTCGCCGCCGCAGTGGTCGATCCGCACGAGGTGCTGTGGCAATTGAAGCAGGCCGATCGCTTCGACCGCGGCTTCCTGAGCACGCCCGGCACCGTCGCCTACCATGTGCCCTGCCATCTGAAGGCGCAGGGGATAGGCTTGCGATCGCGCGACCTGATGCGCATCATCCCCGGCGTCAGCATCGCCACCGTCGATGCGTGCACGGCGCACGACGGCACCTGGGCGATGAAGAAGGAATTCTTCGAGCTCTCGATGCAGGCCGGAGAGAAAGCGTTTTCCGGGATGCGTGACGCGGACGCCAGCGTGATGGCGACGGATTGTCCGCTCGCCGCGGTGCAGATCGAACAGGCGACGGGGACGCATCCGATGCATCCGATCGAAGTGCTGGCGCGCGCCTACCGTGCTCCCGGCGACGGCGGGTTTCCCGATCGCGTGCCGGCGTCCGCGCAGGAGAGCGCATGAAGCCGATCGCGTTCGAGGAGACTCTCACGCTGGCCGACTACGATCGCGTGCGCGCCCGGCTGCGTCCGCTGTTCATCCATGAGAAAGAGCGCCGTCGCCTTGCGGTGGGAGCGCATATCACGCTGATTTTCGAAAATGCACAGACCGTCTGGTACCAGGTGCAGGAGATGATCCACACCGAGCGGATGGAAGCGCGCGCCGCGATCCAGCACGAACTCGATACCTACAACGAGCTGCTGCCGGATGGGGACGCGTTGTCGGCGACGATGTTGATCGAGTACTCGGAACCCCTTGAGCGCGACGCCGCATTGCGCCGTCTGCTTGGCCTCGAGCGGCATCTGTGGCTCGTGATCGGCGAGCGGCGCGAGCGTGCAATTTTCGACACTCGCCAGATGAACGAAGAGCGTATCAGCTCGGTCCAGTTCGTGCGCTTTCCGGTCGCGAAGGTAAACGCCGAGCAGTTCCTGGAGTTTGCGCGCGCGGGAAAATGTGCGATCGAGACCGACCATCCGAGCATGGCCGCCCGCGCCGCAATAACCGGCGATCTCGCCGCAACCCTTGCTGAGGATTTGGTATAGCCAGGCGCGCGCGCTTCTGAACCCTTCGATAGTCTGTTTCCGGGAGATCTACGGTCGGCGAATGCCGGCGTGCGAGCAGCCTGCGCCGCCAATTCTTTTCGTGAGGAGAAAAAGAAAACCCCGAATCCGGTGCTGCCGGATTCGGGGTTTTTGCGTAGCTGGTTCAGTTATTCGATCGCGTTATTCCGCTGGGGTGGAAGTGCTCGAGGGCGACGGTAGTGGAGGAACTCCGTCGGTCAAGGCAACCCCGACCGGCTGGTTCAGTCTTGTCTTTGCGCCCTGCAGAATTACGTCGGGCTTTACGTTGAGCAGACCGCTGAAAGCCGGATCCTCGAATTCAAG
>JBAPSR010000290.1:0-8109 GCA_049281755.1 Binataceae bacterium (SeqCode) | reverse complement strand
CAAAAGACCTTCATTGCCAACGCATCAAAGGCTGGCGCTTCAGGCTTGTGGATAAACCCCATTACTTCGCTGGCTATTCGGCTGAGGGCGGAATCCATGACGGTGCCTCAAGATCCCAGACGATCCCGGGGCGATCGATGATGTCGCGACGATGGGGCCGGTTCAATCCCGCGAGGTCTCAAAATAAGCCGGATCCCCCGTATTTACCGCAGGACTGGAAACAGCTAGTGTGCGGGCTGCGGTGGTGGAGAGGCGGGGCCTCACAAGCAGCGAAACTGCTGGGCAAGTGAGGCGTCTGGCGTGAGTGGAATCGAAGACTGTTTATAAAACTCTCTGTTACCGCCGTATTATGTGTAACGCTTTTTGCAGTTACGACGTATTTCTGGTACAAGAACCCGCATCGGCGAGCGGGAAGGGCATTCTCCAATGAAGAAGTTTGGCGCGGGCGTGTTGCTGGGATTTCTGGCGAGTTGGGCAGTCGCGTTTGCGGCTACCAGCGTCGGACACGATGGCGCGTTCTGGAACAAGCTCAACCTTTCCGCGAAAGACGGCTACGTGAACGGCTACTCCGACGCGATGAAAGTAAGCGTCGCGCAGCTCGACAGCCTGACCATCGCGGCGAATATGTTCCATTGGAAGGGCGCGCCCAAGATTATCGCGGAAACCACGCGTCAGCTCTCGATGGCGGACATGACGCCGGAGCAGGCGGTCAAGCGGCTCGACTCGCTCTATTCGAATCAGAAGTACAGCGAGCTCGATCTCGGCGAGGCGCTGCAAGTGCTGACGATGCGCGCGCACGAGACCGAGGTTCCTCCCGCGCCGGTTTCTCCGCGCAAGCGTTAAGCTCCGGAAGATCGATCATAAAACGAATTCGGGGCGGTTCGGAAACGGACCGCCTCTTTTTTTCGCACGCGACGATCACGGATGCATCGCGCAGCCTGCGAGTGCGCTTGAAACCGGTTCGTGCGAGACTTAGCCTGACTTGCGAGAAGTGATGCGGTGAATGCCCCTGTTTTATTGCTCGAGAAAGCATTGCGCGCGACCGTCGGCGTGCATTCGCAAGTGCCGCCCACACATGTCTCGACGGCGATAGGACTCGGAACCGATCGGCGCGGCACCGGGACGATCGTCAGCCCCGACGGCCTAATTGCGACTATCCACTACCTGCTGCTCGGGGCGACCAGCGTCGTCGTCACGCTGCCCGACGGCAATCAGCATCAGGCGAAAATCGTCGGCAAGGATTACAGCACCGGCCTCGGACTTCTTCGCATCGACGCGGGCCGCCGCCTGCCCTGCCTCAATATCGTGTCGTCGCAGAATAGCCTTGCGGGCGAAGAGGCGTTCACCGTCGCCAGCCTTGGGGGCGACAAGCGATGCGCCGACTGCGGCCTGGTCACCTATCTCGGGCCGTTCGACGCGGTGTGGGAATTCATGCTCGAGCGAAGCGTCTTCGTGACAGCGTCATCGCTGCAGTTTGGATTTTCCGGCGGCGCGATCGTCAATCGCCACGGCGAGGCGATCGCGATTTCGTATCTGAATTTCGCCGATATCGGCCGCGCGATTTTGGGCATCCCGGGGGAATATTTTCTCGCTGTGCGCGACGAGCTGATCCAGCAGGGCCGCCGCGTGTCAGCCCCGCCCCGCGCATGGCTGGGCGTGCTCTCCTACACGATGCGCGAGCATGTGGTGATCGCCAATGTGATGCCGGGAGGGCCGGGCGAAAAGGCCGGCTTGCAGCAGGGCGACCTGGTGCTCGCGGTCAACGGCAACGAGATCAGCGAACGCCGCGCGATGTACCAGGCTCTTGGCAATCAGCGTCCGGGCGAGCAGGTCAATCTCAAGGTGCTGCGCGAAAACCGCATCCATCAGATCGATATCGCCGCGATTCGCCCCGAAGACTATTTCGGCTGAACGCGCCGCCGTTTGGGAGGAGCTCCATCGTGAACCAATCCAGAGCGCGGTTGCGAGCGATGCTCTCGCGGCCGGCGATGATCGTCGCACCGTTCGTGTTCGATTGCCTGCAGGCGCGTCTAGCCGAGGAAGCAGGATTCGAGGCGGTGTACATGACCGGATTCGGCACGGCGGCATCGCGCGGATTCCCGGATTTGGGGTTGCTCACGATGACCGAGATGGCGGCGAATGCGCGCGCGATCTCGAACGCGGTTGCGGTGCCGGTAATCTGCGACGCGGATACCGGCTACGGAAATCCGCTCAACGTCTCGCGCACGATCCGAGAGTACGAAGACGCAGGCGCCGCGGCTTTGCATATCGAAGACCAGGTGTTCCCAAAACGCTGCGGCTTCCTCTCCGGCAAGCAGGTGATTCCGCTGGAAGAGATGGCAGCGAAAGTGCGCGCGGCCTGCGACGCGCGGCGCGACCCGGAGCTCGTGCTAATCGCGCGCACCGACGCGCTAGAGCCGGAGGGATGGGACGAAGTAGAAGCGCGCGCCCGCGCTTATCGCGCAGCCGGCGCGGATTTGATCTTCGCCGACGGAATCAAAACCCGCGAAGACCTGAACACCTACGCCAAGCGCCTCGGCGATCTGCCGCTAATCTACAATGGCGACCTGCTGCCGCTGGACGAGCTGAAAAAATTTCCCTTCAAGCTAACCATCCACATCGGCACGATGCTCGCGGCCTACGCGATGATGCGCGACACAATGCGCGAGCTGCACTCGACCGGAAAGATCGCATCGACCACGACCAAGGACGGCATCTTCGAATCCTTCACCCTCACCATGCGCGTTCCGGAATATCAAACCCTCGAGCGGAAATACAAAACCTGATCCGTCGCCCTCCTTCTGGTCCCTCGCATCAGTCAGGAACTCCCGCTTGCTGTTCTGAGTGGCACAGGACGTTGGCGGACGTTTGCGGGAGCGTGCTCGCCGGGATTCCTCGCGCGGCGGCCACGCGCGGGAATGACAGACAGGACCCCGCGCGATCGCGTCGATCTCTGTCTGGTCCCTCGCCAAGTATGGGAGAGGTAAGGTGAGGGTCCGATCTGCGCGCGGCATCGCCGCGCGCCTTAAATTCTGCTGCTGAAGATCTAGTGCGGCGTTTCACTTTGATCGTGTATGATTTCTCGCTCAGCTGGCAAAACGATCAGTTGAGTTCACTACGTTTGAGATTTTTCCCGGGCGAGTTCTTTTATAATCGCGCGTCGCTCGCGCGCCGCGCTGAAATCGGTCCCTCACCCAGCCTCTCCCTTTCAGAGCGAGGTGAAATTCTCGGCGCTCGCGTGACAAGACATCGCTCATAGCGTAGGAACAAATCCGGGATTCCTCGCACGGCAAGCCACGCGCTGGAATGACAGATCAGAGGTTTTCGATCGTCGCCCTCGTCGCGGCGGCGATATCGCGCGCAAACCTGCGGTCGAGCGCGGCTTGGTGGAGCAATCGCAGGACAGCAGCCTTCGGTACCCATTGTGAGCGCTTGCGATGGGAACCAAATCTGCGACTGAGTTTCCGCCGACAGTGATTCGCATACTCTGGCCGGCTTCGACTTGCCTCAACACGTGGGTGAGTCGATTGCGCAATCCGTTTCGCGAGATCGTTTTCATATCTAGTGCGGAATCATACTCCTATACATCTATACATCCTTGAAGGCTTTTTTCTTTTGCGTTGATTCGATCGCGGCCTGGGCTGCGGCGAGGCGGGCTACCGGGAGCCGATACGGGGAACAGGAGACGTAGTCGAGGCCGAGGCGGTGGCAGGTTTTTACGCTGGCGGGATCGCCGCCGTGCTCGCCGCAGATTCCGATCTTCAGTTTCTTGTTCGATTTGCGGCCGCGCTCGATCGCGATGCGCATGAGCTCGCCAACTCCACTCGCGTCGAGTTCCTGGAACGGATCTTTTTTGTAGATTCCGCGCGTCACGTAGTCGTTCAGGAACTTCGAGGAGTCGTCACGCGACAGGCCGTAGGCCATCTGGGTCAGGTCGTTGGTGCCGAAAGAGAAAAATTCCGCCGACTGCGCGATCTCGCCCGCCATCACACAGGCGCGCGGAACTTCGATCATCGTGCCGATCGTGAACGCAACTTTGATGCCCTTCTCGGCGAATACTTCTTTGGCGACCTCTCGAATCTCATCGGCCAGGATGTCGAATTCTTTTTTGTCGCCGATCAGCGGAAGCATGATCTCCGGAAACGCCTTGACGCCATTCTTGCGCAGCTCGCAGGCCGCTTCGACAATCGCGCGCGCTTGCGCCTTATAAATTTCCGGATAGCTGATGCCCAGGCGCGAGCCGCGATGCCCCAGCATCGGATTGAACTCGAACAGGCTGTCGCGAACCTGTTTCAGATGCGCAGGCGTGACGCCGATCTTCGCGGCCAGGTCCGCGATCTCCGCGTCCTCCTTGGGCAGGAATTCGTGCAACGGCGGATCGAGCAGGCGAATCGTGACCGGCAGCGGCGCCATCTCTTTCAGGATTCCGACAAAGTCCTGGCGCTGCATCGGCAGAATTTTCGCGAGCGCGATGGCGCGCTGCTTCGCGTTCTCCGCGAGGATCATCTGGCGCACCGCCTCGATCCGCTCCGGATCGAAGAACATATGCTCGGTGCGGCACAGGCCGATTCCTTCGGCGCCGAATTCGCGTGCGACGCGCGCGTCGTTGGGAGTGTCGGCGTTGGCGCGCACGCCGAGCTTGCGGGTCGCATCGGCCCATCCCATGAATTTTTTCAGATGCGAGGGCATCTCGGGCTGCACCGTCGGCACGCGCCCGATAATCACCTCGCCTGCCGAGCCGTCGAGCGTCAGGTACTCGCCGCGCCTGACGATGTGGCCGTCGGCGCTGAGCGTTCCCGCGTTGTAATCAATTTCGAGCGCGGTGCATCCCGCGACGCAGCACTTGCCCATCCCGCGCGCGACCACAGCGGCGTGGCTCGTCATCCCGCCGCGCGCGGTGAGAATTCCCTCGGCTACCTGCATCCCGTGGATATCTTCGGGCGACGTCTCGACGCGCACGAGAATCACCGGACGGCCGGCGGCGCTGACAGCGACCGCTTCTTCGGCGGAGAATGCGACTTCGCCGAACACGGCGCCCGGCGACGCTGGCAATCCGCGCGCGATCACCTGCTTCTTCGCGCTCGGGTCTAATCGCGGATGCAGAAATTGTTCGAGCGTCTCGGGCTCGACGCGCATCAGCGCGACTTTGCGATCGATCAGCTTTTCGTCCGCCATATCGACCGCGATTCGAACTGCCGAGATCGCGGTGCGTTTGCCATTGCGGGTCTGGAGCATGAACAATCGTTCGCGCTCGATGGTGAATTCCATGTCCTGGCAGTCGCGGAAATGACGTTCGAGGCGCGCGCCGATCGCGACCAGCTCTTTGTAGGCTTTGGGGAAGGTCTCTTCGAGCGTCGCATGATCGCGCTTGCGTTCCGCTTCGCTCATGGCGACCCGCTCGGCCATCTTGCATCCCGCCGCGAGGCTGTTGGGACGCGGAGTGCGCACGCCGGCGACAACGTCTTCGCCCTGCGCGTTGGGCAGGAACTCGCCGTAGAGGCCTTTCTCGCCAGTGCCGGGATCGCGGGTGAAGGCGACGCCGGTTGCGCAATCGGAGCCGAGATTTCCGAACACCATTGATTGCACGGTGACGGCGGTGCCCCAATCGCCGGGAATATTGTTGATGCGCCGGTAGGTGACCGCTCGATCGTTGTGCCAGGAGCCGAAGACCGCGCCGATCGCTTCCCAGAGCTGCTCCTTCGGATCCTGCGGAACGTCGCGGCCAACGCGGCGGCGAATCAGATCGCGGAACTCGGCGACCAGCTCGCGCAGATCATCCACTGAAAGATCAACGTCCTGCTTGACGCCGCGCGCGGCTTTCTTTCTGTCGATCAATTCCTCGAACGGATCGGCGTCGTTCTTGTTCTCGGGCTTGAGCTTTAATACAACGTCGCCGTACATCTGGCAGAAGCGGCGGTATGAATCCCACGCGAAGCGCGGATTACCGGAAACCTTTTCGAGTCCCTTCACCGTTTCATCGGTGAGGCCCAAATTGAGCACGGTGTCCATCATTCCGGGCATCGAGACGCGCGCGCCCGAGCGCACGGAGACGAGGAGAGGATTGGTCGAGTCGCCGAATTTACGCCCGAGCGCTTTTTCGACGCGCGCGACGCTTTTCCTGACGCCCTCGGCGAGGCCCTTCGGGTATGTATTTTTGTGCGCGTAGAAGTAGTTGCAGACCCGGGTCGAAATGGTGAAGCCGGGCGGGACCGGCAGCTTGAGCGAGGCCATCTCGGCCAGGTTCGCGCCCTTTCCGCCCAGCAGATCACGCATCGCAGCGCGGCCTTCGGCCGCTCCCGCTCCGAAAAAGAAAATCTCAGGATGCACTCGAGCCATTTCAGGTATCGTCTCCAGGCCCCGCTTGCGGCGGGTTCGATATTACAAGCATCGATGTAACGGCAGTTCGATTATTGTTTGGTCCATCCGATTTTGTCGCTCACCACTTCGACCAGCCGCGCGATCGGCACGCGCTCCTGGCTCGTCGTATCGCGGTCGCGCAGCGTGACGGTGTCGTCTTCCATCGTCTGATGGTCGATGGTCACGCCGTAAGGCGTTCCGACTTCGTCCTGACGGCGATAGCGGCGGCCGATCGATCCTGCCTGATCATACGCGGTCGTGAAGTGCCGCTGCAAAATCTCGCGCACCGCGTTGGCCTTTTCGGGCTGTCCGTTTTTGCGCAACAGCGGATAGATCGCGACCTTGATCGGCGCGAGGCGCGGATCGAAGCGCATCACTATACGCGCCTCGTTTTCGACCACGTCTTCATCGTAGGCATCGATCATGAACGCCAGCATCGCGCGGTCCACGCCGAGCGCGGGCTCGATCACCCACGGGCGGTAACGCGACTTCGCGTCTTCGTCGAAGTAGGTCAGGTCCTTGCCGCTGAACTTCGCATGTTGATCGAGATCGAAGCTGCCGCGCTTGGCGACGCCTTCGAGCTCGCCCCATCCGAACGGGTAGAGAAATTCGATATCGGTGGTGCCGCTCGAATAGTGCGACAATTCGTCGCTGGCGTGCTCGCGGCGCCGCAGATGCTCCGGCTTGAGGCCGTATTTGACGTGCCAGTTGAAGCGGAAATCGGCCCAATAGGCGTACCACTTCGCTTCCTCGGCGACATCGGGCCGGATGAAAAACTCCATCTCCATCTGCTCGAACTCGCGGGTGCGGAAGATGAAATTTTCGGTGGTGATTTCGTTGCGAAACGATTTCCCGATCTGCGCGACGCCGAACGGCAGCTTGACGCGCTGGGTATCGACCATGTTCTGGAAGTTGGAGAAAATCCCCTGCGCGGTTTCCGGGCGGAGATAAACGACCGAAGCGGTATCCTCGACCGGGCCGAGGAAGGTCTTGAACATCAGGTTGAAGTTGCGCGCCTCGGTCAGCTCGCCGCCGCAATCGGGACATTTATCACCCGCGATCTTGTCGGCGCGAAAGCGATGCTTGCAGACTTTGCAATCTACCAGCGGGTCGGTGAAGTTCTGCAGATGCTGCGACGCTTCCCAAGTCTTCGGATGCTGAAAAATCGCGGAGTCCAGGCCGAGCACGTCGCCGCGGTACTGAACCATCTCGCGCCACCAGGCTTCCTTGACGTTGCGCTTGAGCTCGGTGCCCAGGGGACCGTAGTCGAAGGTCGAGCCCAGGCCGCCGTAGATGTCGCTGGTGGGAAACACCAATCCCCGCCGCTTGCACAGGTTGACCAGCTTCTCCATCGTGACCGCGTCTTTGCGCGGCGGATTTTCGTCAGACAAACTTCTCTCCCAAATTGATCAAATGCTGATCAGGTTTTCGCCGCGGCGTCGGGCGCAAGCGTGATTATTTCCGCGCTGATGACCTTGCCGTGTGCGACTTCGAGTATCGCGACGGTGCCGGGCACGTCGACGAGGTTGTGCGGCAGCGTGGCGCTGCCGGGGTTCACGACCAGGGTCGAGCCGTAGCGCACGATTCCCTCGACGTGGCTGTGCCCTTGCACGATCACGTCGACGGGGCCGCCGAAGTTGCGCTCGATCGCGCGGGCGAAAACCTCGTCGGAGGTTTCGTCGGGCGTCGGCACCGAATGCACCAAGCCGATTCGCACGCCTTCGAGTTCGAGCAGATGGGCCTCGCGCACAC
>JBAPSR010000289.1:0-1719 GCA_049281755.1 Binataceae bacterium (SeqCode) | reverse complement strand
TTTATCGACAGCCTTTAAGTAGCGGGCGAGAGATTCAATCGGCAGCCTGGGTTACGGTTACTCCGGCGAATGCGGTTGCGTTCTGGCCGTCGGCAGTGGTTGCGGTCACCGTCACGGTATAAGTCCCGGGATTGGTGAAGCTGTGATACAGCACCGTCGGCGGCATCGTGGAAACTTGTCCGTCGCCGAAGCTGAATCGATAGCTGACCAGCGGCGCTGAATCCGGGTTCGCGCTCATCACCAGGAAGCCCACCAGCAAGGGCGCGGGACCGTAGCCGGGCAGGACTTGCAACGTGATTCGCGGGATATTCGGGAACTGGATCGCCGTCGAGGGCGCCGCCGACGGATTCCCGTTCGGGTCGGGAGCGGATTGCATCGGCGGCATCGACGAGCTGCCACCCATCTGCCCGCCCATCTGGCCGCCGCCTTGATCCTGAGCGCGGGGGGCGCTGGCGGACACGCAGATCGCGAGTACGAGCGACGCCATCGCGACCACCGATCGGAAACGAATCAATTTGCAGATCGGCCTCTCGGCGCGGCCGCGAGCGGTCATTGCATCACTACTCCGCCGTCGGGATGGAGGATCGAGCCGGTGTAATACCTGCCTTCCTCGCTGGCGAGGAACAGCGCGGTGTTGGCGACGTCCACGGCTTCGCCGACGTGTTTGAGCGGCACGCGCTCGAGCACGCGCTTCATGAAGCCCTCGGCGCTGGTCAGATTCGCGGTCATCGGAGTGGCGATGAATCCGGGACCGATCGCGTTCGCGGTGATTCCATACG
The DNA here is from genome assembly GCA_049281755.1 of Binataceae bacterium (SeqCode). Classification (GTDB taxonomy): domain Bacteria; phylum Desulfobacterota; class Binatia; order Binatales; family Binataceae; genus JBARDN01. Next base: position 940 of record JBAPSR010000289.1, on the reverse strand, counting down.
GCGCGAGCTCGACCGCGAGCACCTTGGTCAGCATCCACACGCCGGCCTTGCTGACCGAATACTCGCCAACGCCGGGGGTCGGCAGCTTGGCCGCGCCCGAGGCGATATTGATGATCCTGCCGCCGTTGCCGGCCGCGATCATCGCGCGCGAGACCTCGCGATCGGTGATGAACACGCCGTCGAGGTTGACGCTGAGCACTTTCTTCCAGTCGGCCAGCGGCTTTTCGGCGAGCGGGCCCATCGCGGGAGTGCCTTCTTCTCCATAGCGCGCGTGCGAGATTCCGGCGGCGGCGACCAGGATGTTCACGCCACCGAGATCGCCGACGCATCGCGTGACCATCGCGGCCACCTGCGCCTCGTTACTGGTATCGACCTGGCAGGCGACAGCCTTGCGGCCGAGCGCGCGGACCATGCCCGCGGTTTCTTCTGCGGCGGCCAGATTACGGTCGGCGACAAAGACGTTGGCGCCTTCCTCAGCGAACCGAATCGCGGTGGCGCGGCCGATTCCGCTGGCGCCGCCGGTGATGATTGCGTTTTTTGCCTCGAGTCTCAGGCTCATGGGATCTCTCCAAACTTATTTTTGCACAGTCTCGCGCCTATGCGCCTCAAGGATGGTAGTTATCACGCTCGCGCCGCCGGCTGCCAGCATCGGCGGCCCGCGGTAGTGGGTCAGTTTGAGTTTTGCACAGTCGGCGACGCGTCATTGCGCGCGAAGGAAATCCCGTGCTCGGCCTCGAGCTGATGCGCGACCCGCAGGCGACTGCACGACCGCCCCGGGATTCCTCGCCCAGGGCTCGGAATGACGGTTGGGCATTTGGCGGATGAAATGAGGGTACGGCTGAGCGCCCGATGTTCGTGCGCCAAGTCCATATCCCTCATTTCGAGCCCTTTCGACGTTGCTCAGGACAGGCTTTGCGAAGGATCTCCGCGAAGCGATTAG
>JBAPSR010000288.1:0-2106 GCA_049281755.1 Binataceae bacterium (SeqCode) | reverse complement strand
CGCTTGCCCCGAGCGAGGTCGGCGCGGTCGCCGCGCGGCGCAATCTGCCGACGCTGAAGCCCGTCAAGATTCGAACGCCTGAATTTCTGGCCGAGATCAAATCCTACGATCCTGACCTGCTCGTCGTCGCGGCCTACGGAAGAATTCTGCCGCAGCCGATTCTTGACGCGGCGAAGCTCGCGCCGATCAACGTTCACGCCTCGATACTGCCGCGCTTTCGCGGCGCTGCGCCGATCGAGGGCGCGATTCTTTCCGGCGACGCCGAGACCGGCGTCACGATCATGCGAATCACCGCCGCGATGGATTCCGGGCCGATCATTCTGCGCCGCGCGACTCCGATTGCGCCCAACGACACGCAGGGTTCGCTCAAAGCAAAGCTCGCCGAGCTCGGCGCGGGCGCGCTGCTCGAGGCACTCGATCTCTACGCGCGCGGCGCGGCGGCCGAGACGGCGCAAGAGGAATCGCTCGCGACTTACACCAAGCAAGTCCGCAAAGAGGACGCCGTGATCGACTGGAGCGCCGGCGCAGCGCAGATCGAGCGAATGACGCGCGCGTTCGATCCGTGGCCTGTAGCGCGCACGACGCTCAGCGGTGCGCCGATATTGATCTGGCGCGCCCGCATCGCCGACGCTGCGCATGAATCCGCCGCCGCTCCGGGAACTCTCGTCGTCGTCAAGCCGGAGCCGATCGTGCGATGCGGCCGTGGAGCACTCGCGCTGCGCGAGGTTCAGGCGCCGGGGCGCAAGCGGATGCCCGCGGCGGATTTTTTCAACGGACGCCAGGTTGCACCCGGCACGCGGCTCGGCACATGAGTCCTCCGGTCCGCCATCCGCCCGCGCGCGCGGCGGCGGCGCTTCCCACCGGCGAGGGTTTGCACACGCGGCGAATCGCGCTCGATATCCTGCTCGAAGTCGAGTACCGCGGCGGATACGCCGACGCGCTGCTCGGCGCAAAGATCGCATCGCTCGATCCAGCCGATCGCCGCCTGGTCACACGTCTGGTCCTCGGCACCCTCGCGTGGCGCGGGCGCCTCGACTACGAACTCGAACAGATGACGGGGCGCAAGCTCGCGCAGATCCAGCCCGAGGCACTCGAGATCATGCGGATGGGACTTCTGCAGCTCCGATTTCTCGATCGGATGCCGCAGCATGCCGTTGTTTCCACCACGGTCGAACTCGCCAAGCGCAGCGCGGGGACCAAGGTTGCGGCGGGGTTTATCAACGCGATAATGCGCCGCGCGACACGCGAAAAAATCGCGATGCCCGCGCGCGAGCCCGACCTGGCGCGATACCTGGCGACCAGCTACTCGCATCCGCGATGGCTCGTGGAGCGGTTCATCGAGTGGTTCGGCGCAGAAGACGCCGAGCGCCTGATGGCCGCGGACAACGAAGCCGCGCCCAACGTGATCCGGCTGAATCTCGCGCGCGGGTCGCGCGCGGAAATAATCGAGCGGCTCTCCGCCGACGGTTTCCAGATGGGCAGCGGCGGCCACGCGCTCGAAACGATCGTGCTGGCCAGCGCCGCGCGCTTCGAATCCGACGCCTATCGCGCAGGCTTGTTCGTCCCGCAATCGGAAGCCTCGCAGCTCGTGGCGCGGATGCTCGCGCCGCGTACTGGCGCGGTGATTATCGATCTGGCAGCCGCGCCTGGCGGCAAATCGACGCATCTCGCCGAGCTCGCCGGAAAGGGCGCGCGGATAATCGCGCTCGACCGAAATCACGCCGGCCTTAAGAACGCGCGCGAGCTCGGGGCGCGGCTGCGGCACTCGAACATCGAGTTCGTTCGCGCCGACGCGGCGACGGCGCTTCCGTTTCCCGCGCGCAGCGCCGACTTCATTCTGCTCGACGCGCCATGCACCGGACTCGGCACGCTGCGCGAGCATCCGGAGATCAGATGGCGGATGCAGCCGAGCGATCCCGCCCGGATGGCGCTCGTGCAATCCGCGATGCTCGCGAACGCCGCGGAGATTCTCCGCCCGGGCGGCGCGATAGTTTATTCCGTGTGCAGCCTGGCGCCGGAAGAGGGCGAGGGCGTGGTGCGCGATTTTCTCGCCGCGCATCGCCAGTTCGAAATCGATCGAGCGCCCGCGGTTCGCACCGAAGCGCC
>JBAPSR010000287.1:0-3926 GCA_049281755.1 Binataceae bacterium (SeqCode) | reverse complement strand
GGCTGCTGCTCCAGGGCGAGAAGGGGAAACTGAAGGTGCCCGTTCCGTCCTATCTGATCGAGCATCCCAAGGGCCGCGTTATCTTCGATACCGGGCTTCACGTCGAAACGCAGACCGAGCCGGATCGACGGCTTGGACGTTTGGCTTCGATTCACACTGTAGGATTCAAACCCGGCGAGGAGCTTGCCGGGCGGCTTCGCGCGCTCGGGCGCAAACCGGAAGAGATCGATCTGATCATCAACTCGCATCTGCACTTCGATCACTGCGGCGGCAACCAGCAGCTACCGAACGCGACCTTGCTGATCCAGCGCCGCGAATGGGAGGCCGCTCACGACGCCGACCTGATCGAGAGCGTTTATTACAACCCGAATGACTACGATCACGGGCATCGGGTGCGGACGATCGACGGCGAGCACGACGTCTTCGGCGACGGCTCGGTGGTATGCATCCCGACGCACGGCCATACGCCGGGGCATCAGTCGCTGCGGCTTAAGTTCGGTTCCGATCATGTCGTGCTGACCGGGGATGCGTGCTACTTGCGCCGCACGCTGGACACGATGCATCTGCCTACGGCGATGTACAATCGCGAGCAGATGCTCGAGTCGCTGAAGCGGCTGCGTGCGATGCGCGACGCGGGCATGATGATCGTCACGGGGCACGATCCCGAGCTATGGCAATCGATCCCGCAGGCGCCAGCGCCGCTCGCCTTCGTCGCCGGCGGATAATTCGTTTATCCCGGGGTTCAGAGTGCGCATGCCGCCATTCATGCTGCGCGGCGCGCGGGGAATGACCAATCGTGAAGGTAGCGAAGGCGACGACGGTCGCGATGGCATCTTGGAAGAGGAAAAGCCGAGCCGCTTCGGCAATCTTTGTAGTCCTCGTTCTATTTCTGGTATCGCTCGCCATCTGCGCGCCGGCCGCCCGCGCCCAGTCGTGGGGCGAGGTGGTGCTGCATTCCTTCGCTGGAACCGACGGCGCGAATCCTGGCGCCGGCCTGATCCGAGGCCGCGACGGCAACTTCTATGGCACAACTGAGGTGGGCGGCGCAAATCCGAATGGATTTCAGAGCGCTTCCAATACTCTGAACGGTCCCGGCACGGTGTTCAAACTCACGCCCTCCGGCCGGCTTACCACCCTTTATTCGTTCTGCAGTGTGGCCGACCCTATCAATGGACATTGCACCGACGGCACGGGGCCCCAGGGCCTGGTCCAAAGCAGCGACGGCAACTTCTATGACACCACTGAGTATGGCGGCGCAAACACGAGTTTTCAGAACGCTCCCGATACTCCGGACGGTCCTGGCACGGTGTTCAAACTCACGCCTTCCGGCCGGCTTACCACGCTTTATTCGTTCTGCAGCCAGGCCAAATGCACCGACGGCGAGGACCCTGTCGGCGTGATCCAAGGGATCGACGGCAACTTCTATGGCACCACTGAGAGCGGCGGCGCAAATCCGAATGGCGTTAAGAACGGTCCCGGGACGGTGTTCAAGCTCACGCCTTCCGGCCGGCTTACCACCCTTTACTCGTTCTGCCGCCAGGCCAATTGCACCGACGGCGAGACTCCTTCCAGTCGCCTCATCCAAGGGATCGACGGCAACCTCTATGGCACCACTATTATGGGCGGCGCAAAAAAGGCGGGGACGGTGTTCAAGATCACGCCCTCAGGTACGCTGAATACCGTTTACTCGTTTTGCAGCGTCGTCGCCTCCTCCGGCCCAGAACATTGCCTCGACGGCGACGCGCCTAACGGCCTGATCCAAGGGATCGACGGCAACTTCTATGGCACCACTACGGACGGCGGCGCGAATCTCCTCGGCGGCACGGTGTTCAAGCTCAAGACTTCCGGCCGGCTTACCACCCTTTACTCGTTCTGCAGCGTGCCCGAACCTGGCAAATTTAATTGCCTCGACGGCTTCTCGCCTACCGGCCTGACCCAAGGGATCGACGGCAACTTCTATGGCACCACCGCCGAAGACCCCGACCATGACAGCACAGTGTTCAAGATCACGCCCTCGGGCCGGCTTACCACCCTCTACTCGTTCTGCCCCAAAAGGTACACATGCACATGCACCGACGGCGACGCGCCGAACGGCCTGATCCAGGGCGGCGACGGCAACTTCTATGGCACTACTTCTGTAGGCGGCGCGAATGGCTATGACTCCGAGTTCGCGAAAGGCTACGGCACGGTCTTCAAAGTGGGCGCGTCGCTTCCGACGCCGATGAACACACCGACAGCCACCTCAACGCCAGGGCAAATCACGGTGATCCCGAATGAGAGTGCCTGCGACGTTTCAAAGGCGAAGGCGGACGATTTGCTCGCCCTCGCTCCACTTGGGTCATCTTTGGTTTCCGCGAATTCTCCGAGCGTCAAATGCACCGTCGACGGCCTGAGTCCGGCCTCCAATTACTGCGACAAGAAGACCGAAATCGTACAAGACGAAATGCTCGGGCAAGGACGGCGCTTGATCGTCAGGCGGACCACCAACACCGGAAAATCGCGTGTTGACGATGATCTCTTTGTATTCGGCTGCGCTTTTGGCAGGGTGGTTCGAGTTTTGGCTAACATGGCCAGCCCAAGCGGCGGCGAAATGAAAATCGAGCACGCCGATCCGAATGAAATAACTTTTACCGGACCGCCTACGCCGCCAGGACAGCTCGGTCCTCCCGACGGAAGAGAGACTCTTGATTGGGACGCGAAGACACAGGGTTATGTATCGCGCTGGAGGCGTGAACACCTCGGGTCCTATGCACTTGAACGACAGAATCCGCTGCCTCTGGCGAACACTCTGCCTTGCGCCGAGCTGAAAACGGCGAAGGCAAACGATCTTATAATCCTCGCTAACCACGAATTTAACGGCGGGTTCGGGGGCTTTCCATTCACGCACGGGGTGGGATGTTACGACCATGATGATTGGAAGGTGAGGTTGGGCGAAGACCGCATGATCAGCGCGAACCGCCGCGAGATTTTCTTCGACTCGGCTCATCTAACGGGTCAAGGGGTATTTGGGTACTCATACGTCTTCGGATGCGTCGCCGGGCAAGTTCGATTGGTCTTCGGCGTAGCGTCGCTGTTAGGCGAAGGGACCTGCGGCGTAGCTAAGGGCCAACGCATAGTGAGGTCTGCTTGCGACGAGCAGGCGCCGTCCGAGTCCCGCCATCAACCACCGCCCGCATCGCCGACCTCGGGCTATAACTGTGCGAGTTGGGAAGACTCGAAATCAGATCAGCTGACCTTTATCGACCCTGCAGACGCACCTGGCGACCGCGGCTGCATTGCATCGGGCGAAAAGGTCATGACGTTCAAATGGAGGCCCGAGCTGCAGAATTACGTCCTGACCGGCGTGCACTACAGGCCGCGCTGAAGTGTGTGTTCCAGTGGCCGGCAGACCCATCTGCTCACTGGCCTTGCAGCGGCGGTATGTCGGCACAAGCGCCGCGTGCGACTGGCGACGGCCGCGGCTAGCAAAGCGCATGCGCGCGGATGGTTAAGTGGGCAGGAGAGGCGCGCGTCCCGACCACGGCGCCGCATCCTCAATCTGGGCGGCCAGGCGTAGGAGCAAGTCTTCGCGGCCGTACGCGGCGACGAGTTGAACGCCGACCGGCATGCCTTCAGGCGTCATGTGCAGCGGCAGAGAGATGGCGGGATTGCCGGCGACGTTCCACGGAATCGTGAATGGGCTGATGTATGCCATCCGCCGGCCGATATCGGCAGGATGCTCATTCGGACGTAGCTGAAAGATTCCGATCGGGGGCGCTGGGGTTGCGAGCGTCGGAGTCACGAGAATATCGAACCCGTCGGACCACCATTTCGCGGTGGCGCGGGTGAAGTCGTTGACCCATTCGAGCGCGCGGAGCAAATCGAGCGCCGAGAATCGGCGGCCTCGCTCGATGAGGAACCAGGTCCACGGATCGAAATCCTCGGCA
>JBAPSR010000286.1:0-3739 GCA_049281755.1 Binataceae bacterium (SeqCode) | reverse complement strand
GCCGCGCGCGACGCCGCCGATAATGGACCGTGGCCGCGGATGCCGCTGGAGGCGCGCGCCGCGATCCTGGGCCGTATCGCGGACGGAATCGAACGGCGCGCGAACCAGCTCGGCATGCTCGAAGCACGCGACGTCGGCAAGCCCGTCGCCGAATGCGTCGGCCACGACGTTACACGCGCGGCGAAAAACTTGCGCTTCTTCGCGGCCGCGATGCAGTCCTGGACGCAGGAATCCGCCCTCGGCGACGCCAAGTTCCTGGGCCGCGACTTGCGCCTCATGAATATAACCGAGCGCCCTGCCCTCGGCGTCGGCGCGATTATTATTCCGTGGAACTCGCCCCTGATGCTCGCGACATGGAATCTGGGCCCGTGCCTCGCCGCGGGCAACGCCTGCGTCGTTAAGCCGAGCGAGCTCGCGCCGCTCACGACGCTGGCGCTGGGCGAGATCGCCGCCGAGGCCGGACTTCCTGCGGGCGTGCTCAATATCATCACCGGACTCGGCGAAGCTGGCGCCGCACTCGCAGCGCATCCGGACGTCGACGCAATCGCGTTCACCGGCGGCGCTGGGACAGGACGCAAAGTGATGGCGGCCGCGGCCGAGCGCCTGGCGCGTGTGACTCTCGAGCTCGGCGGCAAATCTCCCAATCTGGTTTTTGCCGACGCCGACCTGCGCCAGACCGCGGCCGGCGTCGCACGCTCGATTTTCAGAAGCCAGGGACAATCGTGCGTGGCCGGCTCGCGCCTGCTCATCGAACGCAGAGCCGCCGACGATTTTTTGCCGATGCTGCTCGAGGAGGTGCGCCGCCTGAAGATTGGCGATCCGCTCGACCAGCGCACCGAGTACGGCCCGCTCATCTCGGCCGCCCATCGCGAGCGCGTTCACGGATTCGTCACCGAATCCGTCGCCGCCGGTGCGCAGGTTCTGTGCGGAGGCAGCGCCCCGGAACCTTCGAGCGAGGGCTTCTACTATCTGCCGACAATTCTTGATCACGCCGCGCCGTCCTCGCGCGCGATCACCGAAGAAATTTTCGGCCCGGTCTTGACCGTCGAGCGTTTCGACGACGAAGCGCAGGCGATCGCGATGGCGAATGCGACCGCGTTCGGGCTGGCCGCATACGTATGGACCGAGAATCTGCCGCGCGCGTTGCGCGTCTCGGAACGAATCAAATCCGGGATGGTGTGGGTCAACAGCTTTTTCCTGCGCGACCTGCGCACTCCCTTCGGCGGCGCCAAGATGAGCGGGCTCGGCCGCCAGGGCGGCCGCTACGCGCTCGAATTCTGGACCGAACCCAAGCTGGTGTGCGTGGCGTATGGCGCGGAGCCGGAGCGCAAGGAGAATCGCGATGGGTGAAATCGTCGCCGCAATTTTCACCACCCATGTGCCGCGCCTGATGATCACCGACCCGGCCGCGCGCAAAGCCTACATGGGCGACAACGTCACGACCTTCTATGACGCGATGCCGGCGCTCGAGCGCACGCGGTTGCACGCTCTCGACTTCGACACATTCCTGGTAATCGACACGCATTGGTTCACAACTCTGGAGTACATCCTGAACGCGCACGAGCGTCTGGCCGGCGTATACACCTCGGAGGAGCTGCCGCAGATGCTCCACGACCTCGAGTACGACTACCGCGGCGACCCCGAGCTGGCGCACGCGATCGCGGGCGCCGAAAAGGCGCGCGGGATGCGCGCGATCGCGGCGGCGCATCGCAATCTTCCACTCCACTATCCGACTCTCAACGTGATGTACTATTTCAATCCCGGCGCGCGCCGGCGCGTGCTCTCGATGGGCGTGTGCCAGATTTCGTCGGTCGAGAACGACCTCGCTTTCGGCGCCGCGATGGGTGAAGCGATCGCGGCCTCGAATCGCCGCGTAGTGATTGTCGCTTCGGGCGGAATGTCGCATCGCTTCTGGGACTACGACCGGATTCTCGCGCACGCATCCGCCGCACCCGCCGACATCAGCTCGACTGCGAACCGCCTTTACGACGAACGAATCATGCAGTGGTTCCGCGACGGGAATCACCGCGAAATCCTGGAATCGGCGATCGACTTTCGCGCGCACTGCTCGCCTGAGGGACGCTTTTCGCATTATCTAATCATGGCAGGCGCGCTGGGCGGCGCATCCTGGAGCTGGCCTGGCGAACAATTCGGCCGCTACGAAGCCGCAATCGGCACCGGCCAATCGATCTTCTATTTCGCGCCCCGCTGACGACGGCGGTGCAAGACATGAACGATACAGTCATTCACATTCTCCGCGAGGCGGCGCCGCGTCTTCAAAAGCTCGGCGTCAAGCACCTATCGATCTTCGGCTCAACTGCGCGCGGCACCGAGCGCCCCGACAGCGACGTCGATCTGCTTGTCGGCCTCGACGCGGAAGGGCGAATGGACCTGTTCGACTACGCCGGCATAGTCGCCGAAATCCAAAAGCTGATTCCACGGCGGGTTCACGTCGCGCAGCGCAATAAGCTCAAGGCTCACATCGCTCCCAATATTCTCCGAGACGAAATCCATGTTTTCTAGCGATCACAAACAGCATTTGTGCGAAGGTCCCGCGATGATTGTTATGCGAATTGGAGGATACCGCTGATGGGTGCGCGGTCGGGAAATAATTATCTTTCTTCGCTCAAGAAACTTGGCGCGGAAATCTTTCTCGGGGGCGAGCGCGTCGCCGACGTGACTACCCATCGCGCGTTGCGCAACTGCGCGCATTCGCTCGCCTCGCTCTACGACATGCAGAGCGAGCATCCGGAGGCGATGACCTATCGCACCGACGACGGCGGCCGCGCGGGACTCTCCTTTCAGCAGCCCAAAACGCCCGAGGAGCTGCGCAAGCGCTCGCGGATGATGGCGGCGTGGGCCAATTTCAGCGGCGGATTCATGGGCCGCACACCCGACTACCTGAACGTCAGTATCGCCGCGATGGCGGCGGCGCACGAGTTCTTTGCCGAAAGTGATCCGCGCTTCGGCGAGAATATTCAGAGCTACTATCGCCAGGCGCGCGACCACGATTGGTGCGCGACGCATACGCTGGTGAATCCGCGCGCGAGCCGCGCCCAAGGATGGGCCGGAAATACCGACGCCGAGCTGGCGCTGCGCCTGGTCGAGAAGACTCAAGGCGGAATCATCGTCAGCGGATGCCGGATGCTGGCGACGCTGGCTCCAATGTCCGAAGAGCTGCTGGTGTTTCCCTCGACCGTGCTCAAGGCTGAAGCCGCGGCCGAGCCGTACGCGCTCTCGTTTGCGATCAACTGCAACGCGAGCGGGCTGCGCTTCATCTGCCGCGACAGCTACGACCTCGCGCGCTCGAAATTCGACGCGCCGCTCGCGAGCCGCTTCGAGGAGATGGACTGCGTCGTGATCTTCGACAACGTGCTGGTTCCGTGGGAACGCGTGTTTCTGTGCGGCGACGTCGCCCGCTGCAACGCGCTGTACGGCGCGACCAACGCGGTGGTGCACATGATGCATCAGGTCGCGGTGAAAAACGTCGCCAAGAGCGAATTTGTTCTCGGTCTTGCGGCTCGAATCGCGCAAGCCAGCGATGCGACGGCGCTCCAGCACGTGCGCGAGCGCCTGGCGGAAATGATCACCACCACGGAAACGATGCGCTCGTGTCTGCGCGCCGCCGAAGCCGACGCCACGGTCGATAAATGGGGCGTATGCGTTCCCGCGCGCGCGCCGCTCGATACCGCGCGCAACCTGTTTCCGCGCCTGTACCCCAGGATGATCGAAATAATTC
>JBAPSR010000285.1:0-5725 GCA_049281755.1 Binataceae bacterium (SeqCode) | reverse complement strand
CGATTATCCACTTCCGCGCCGGCCGCGATAATATCAGCCGCGAAGTATATGCCGACCTCGACGGCTTCTGGGAAGATATCGTTGACGCTTTCCAGCGCGAGTTGCGCTCGCTCTACGACGCCGGGTCCCGCTACGTGCAGATTGACGAAACCACCCTGATGTCGCTGAACGACCGCCGGAGCTGGGACCAAATGCGCAAGCGCGGCGACGACGGCAAGAAGCTCCTGCTCGAAACCTATCCGGCGATAATCAATCGAGCATTAGCCGGCCGTCCGCCGGAACTGCATATCGCGATGCATATGTGCCGGGGAAATAATCAAAGCCATTGGAGCGCCGAGGGTGCCTACGATCAGGTAGCGGACGTAGTATTCAATCAAATCAACGTCGATTCGTACTTTCTGGAGTATGATACCGACCGCGCCGGCGGTTTCGAGCCGCTGCGGATGCTGCCCAAGCACAAGACGGCCGTGCTGGGATTGGTATCAAGCAAATTTCCGGAGCTGGAGAGCAAAGACACGCTAAAACGCCGAATCGACGAAGCCGCAAAATTCGCCGCTATCGATCAACTATCGTTAAGCCCTCAATGCGGCTTCGCCAGCACCGCTCCCGGCAATCGCATAACGGCAAACGATCAAAGAGCCAAACTCCGCCTGGTGGTTGAGGTCGCCCACGAAGTCTGGGGCTGATGTGTGCGCCTCGGACCGATCGGCGCGATACTGTGGTGGAGATCGGAAATGGGTTAATTTGAGCGGGTCGGCGCCGGGGTGGTGAAATCGGTAGACACAGAGGACTTAAAATCCTCTGGAGGGAAACCTCCATGCGGGTTCGATCCCCGCCCCCGGCAATGGTGCTTTTCGATCTGCTCGCGTCCGATTCCGCGGCGCCATGGCTGGACGAGGAGTGAAGCATGATCAGGGAAATGTCGAGGAGGGGTGGCGCTGGCCTTGGTTTATTGAGCAGCATGACGCGACGTTTAAAGATCGCTCTGGTTAGTCTTATCGCCGTGGTCGGTGCCGGCTATGTGCCAGCTTCGGCCCAACTTACGCCTGCGGCTCACAAGAGTCTCCCATTTGAGAAGCTTGTAGTACCTACTACCCTGGCGTGGTCGGTGCTTCCCCCATCAATCGACCCGGTAATGGGAACCGACGGCCGGATACATCTTGCTTACGAGATGCTCTTTACCAGCACGGTCAAGCTGCTCTTTCCTAACACGACCAATGGCACCGTGAGGCTCGACTCGGTTGAGGTGGTCGATCCGGCGCGTGACAATAAGGTAGTTGGGATAAACCATGTGTTAGCATCGAACAATGGGGATGTTACCGCGCAATTCTATTCCTTGGCGAAGCCCTCTACCTGTCTGTGCGCGGACGACTATTCCCATAAGCTTGGCCCGGGAGAGTCCGCGGTCATGTACTTCGACGTCACGTTCAAAGATTTTGCCAGCGTACCCGACGAGATCGCGCATCGGGTATCAGCCTCTGCGGCCGTTACCAATAAGACGCCCGGTCCGGCTACCGAGGAGCCACGAATCGTTGAGGAGCCTATACCGCCCCAAATGATGGCGATCGGTGGCGCTGTCAAGGTCAAAACGAGTCGCGCGATCATGCTTAGCCCGCCGCTTCGAGGCGACGGCTGGGTTGATAGCAATGGTTGCTGCGCAATAATTGGAGCGCATCGCTTTACGATTATGCCGGGCTCGGGAAGTTTGTACACGCCGCAGCGGTTCGCGATCGACTATCTGCAAATTGATGCGCAGGGGCGAGCGTGGGTGGGAAAGGTAACCAATGTGACGGACTGGAAGGGCTTTGGAGCAGAGGTTCGCAGCGCCGGTCGAGGACAGGTTGTGTCCGCGGTCGATAGTTACGACGACAATGTTCCGAGCGAAGAACCGAAAAACATCACGCCCGCCAATATAGCGGGCAATCATGTAATCGTTGATTTGGGTAACGGGACCTTCGCCCTTTATGCGCACCTTAAAAAGGGCAGCGTAATACCGAAGCGCGGTGAGTTCGTTAGCCGCGGGCAACTGCTGGGTTTCGTCGGGAACTCCGGGAATTCGGGTGCGCCCCACCTGCACTTCGAAATCATGGCCGCACCCTCGTCGCTCGAGGTGAACGGCCTGCCATTCGTGTTCGACAAGATGCAATATCAAGGTGCGGTAACAGGTACCTGGCAACACTTTTTGGAGGACCTCTTTGCGGGCCTACCGGTTCAGGTTGATTCCGCGAGAAGCGGGATGCGTACAGGACAAATGCCGCTCACGCTCGATGTGATGAGTTATAAGTAGAGTGGGTGTGGCATCTCATCGCAACGTCCTCCGAACATCAAACTGAGTATTTCGCCGCGAGTAGCTATGCCGATTCAATTTCGGCAAGTACGAGTCAATAAATTGAAGCGTTCACGCTTATGCTTTGCTATTTTGATGGCTGCCTTCGCCGCCATCTGTGGCTATGGCAGCTGCGGCGCGACCGGATTGAGCACTAACGGCGCCCAGGCTCTGTTCGCGGCCTCGCCGTGCCCGGCACTGCCAGCGCTAGCCAATGCCCGATGCGGATATCTTGTCGTGCCGGAGAATCGCGCCCAGCCGAGTAGCCACAGCATTCGGCTCGTCGTTGCGATCATCCCCGCGCGTTCGGCGCCGGCGAAGTCCGACCCGGTCGTGTATCTGGCTGGCGGTCCGGGGGGCATCGCGATCGCTGAGGCGCCGATACTCATTGAGGCGGGCATTAACCGCGACCGCGATCTTATCTTGATGGACCAGCGCGGGACTCTGTACTCCGAGCCGGCGCTGACGTGTCCGGACCTGGACCAGTTCTTCGTGCGCAGCGTCGGCCTTCCCTTGGATGCGCCGTCGACCGGACTGCTGCACGCCGCGGCGGCACGAGCCTGCTACCTCCGCTCGATCGCGACGGGGAGCGACCTCAGCGCCTATAACACGAGCGAAAGTGCTGCCGACTTCGCGGCTCTGCGCACGGCGCTCAAAATCGCGCAATGGAACGTGTTCGGGGTCTCCTACGGGACCAATCTCGCACTCACGCTGATGCGTCAGCATCCGGAGGGCATCCGCAGCCTGGTCATCGACTCGGTGGAACCGCCATCGGTGGTGAACGTGGGCAGGTTCTGGGGCAACGCCAGCGAGGGATTCGACAACCTTTTCCGCGCGTGCGCCGCGCAACCCAACTGTTGGACTCGCCAACCCGGATTCGCCGAGACCTTCACCGCTCTGGTGCGTAAGCTCGAATCCAATCCGGTCACTACGAGCGTGACGGCGCAAGCCGGTCAGCCGCCAACCAAGGTGGTGATCGACGGTGGGGCGCTGGTGAACTGGCTCGTCGACATGTCCTTCGCGACGCAAGACTACCCGCATGTGCCGGCCTGGATCGGCGAACTCGCCGACGGGCACGCCGAGAACATCGCCTTGTCCATCGCAAAGCCCGTGTTGGCGACTCCCTCGGGTTACATTGGCTACGGCCTGACCTACGGCGTCATCTGTAGTGAATGGGTTCCCTACGAGAGCGAATCCGACGTGCTCGTGCAGGGACGGCTCGCCTTCCCGGACTATCCGGATTCCGTGCTCGTGCCTGCTGTCCACTTCAGCCATGTGTATGCCGACTGCCGCGGTTGGAACGTCACCCAGGGACCCCCGGCGCAACGCGCCGTTACGCGCAGTACCATTCCGACCCTGATCCTGTCGGGCGGCTTCGACGCCGTCACACCGCCGAGTTGGGGGAAAATCGCGGCGCGAACGCTTCCCAACTCCACCGACGTGGTCATCCCTGGGGTCGGGCATTTCGCGGCTTCCGTGTCTGGATGCGCGCAGAGAGTGATCGCATCGTTCCTGGCCAAGCCGAACGCCCCCGACACGAGTTGCGTCGATGCATTGCGACCGCCACGCTTTCTCCCGGCGTTTTCGATAAAAGAAACGCCGCGGCAACCGTAAAATAACCGATTGAGAAAAATTCGTTCGCGCGCGCGGGATCGAGCGCGCTGACCTCGCCCGCTACGGCAGACAGACCTCGCGGGCGGCATTTTCGTGAGGCACGCGACCATCGGCGTCAGGACCGGAGTCGCCACTCCGACCAGTTCGGTTACGGTACCGCCGGCGTTCGCCACCCAGGGGTAGTCGTGGCGGTTGCTGTCGCCGTTAAGGTTGCGGTCGCAGTAGCTGTTTGAGCTGACGTTCAAATACCGGGCCCCGGAACTGAAATCCGCTGCGGCCGTATCTGTGCGGCCCCAATTAGGCCGCACGACGAGATCAAGTTCAAAGAGGAGTTGTTGCTTGAAATGGCACAGACCGCAGCCGGTGAGCTTGGAACGCTAACGGAGTCGAAGGAGCATCAAACGACTTACATCAGGTTTGCCTGCCCGCTAGAGTCTGCCGCGCTAATGGGTGTTGTCGCTTATTAACCAAACCGAAAAGGGTTCGGAACGCGTAAAAAAACGTTGGGAGGCAGTATGAAACGCAATTCTCTTCTTCTCGCATTAACTGGCACCTTTGGATTGGCGTTGATAGCAGGGGCATCGTCCGCATTGGCCACTTGCACGTCCCCATTTGTCGGCGCCGCCATTCAAGGAAATTACGCGATTAAGATCGTCGGCGCCGACGTCGATACCGGCAGCGGCACCGATCCGACGCCCAATCCGATCGTCGGAATCGGCGTGATCGCGGTGGATGGCGCTTGCGACGTAACCGGCGGCGAATTGATCTATAACGATGGCGGCACTATCACCGGTCCGACCACTGACCCAGGACTTCGCAGCGCAATTGTGGGCTTCTCGGGATCGTTGTCAGCAAATATTTCCGCCAACACTTATATCCTTAACACCAACAACACCGGCTCTCTTACCCTTGTTGACACCGCTGGCGGAATGAACGGCGGAAACCCGGTCACCTTCGGAATCACAGTCACAGTGAACGGCGCGGAGTTTCGCGGCGTCCGCACCAATGGTGGCATGGCTGCCGGCCCGCCTCCGACTGATGACGCGCCTTTGAGCATCGTGGGTGAGCGGCAGGGCTCGGCCACGCCTGGAACGCCGGCGATTACTCCCGCGACATTCCAAAATTCCTATTCGGTCCTTTGCGACACCACCGGCACCACCGGCAAACTCGGATTGGGCTACCAGCCGGTTTCGGGAACCTCGGTGCAGCACCCGTTTCCGATTGGCGACGGCCGCGTGGTGATTAACGGCAACTTCTGGTTCAACAACAACGGCGGCACGGTCAATGGCTCGCCTCTCGTTTCTCCCAGTGGCGGCGCTTTCTTTTGTGACTCTGCCGGGATCGTCCTCAGCCAGAGTCTCGTCGACGGGACGCAGAATACCGACGCGCTTTACGAAAATAATTTCGGTTGTCCCCTCTATGGCTTCGGTGACGAGACTTCATCGGTGTTGTGGGGATCCAGCAACCAGAACGCTTTCACCGTTGTGACTGGAACAGCGGCGAATGCGGGCTTTACCCCATTCAAGGGAGTCTCAAGCTGCACTTCTGCTAAAACTGTTAATGGCGGAGCGGTCCACGTGGCTCCTGGTGCGGTCACGGTGCATGCGAGTGGCGCGCCCGTGACCCTCACTATCACGAACGATTCACAAGGACCGCTCGACTACTCGAGCATCACCCTGAGCCCCGCTCTGAGCGGATTTGTAAATATTACGAGCGCCACCTGCAATACCGGTGCGAACTCTGCGGGCTCGATTCCTTCGGATACCCTGGCGAATGGTCCGGGCA
>JBAPSR010000284.1:0-5998 GCA_049281755.1 Binataceae bacterium (SeqCode) | reverse complement strand
GTCCCGCACTCGGCCCCAGCTTCGCGCCGCAAGTCGAGGCGCTGCAGCGCCGCGTGATTCGATGCGACCGCGACGCGCCGCCGCATCTCGAGGTCACGCCGCGCTGCGCCGCATGCGGCTATCTGCTCGGAACCTCGTCGCCGCGCGCCGAGTTGGAGGATCTGGTCGAGCGGCTGGACCGCGCCCTGCACGTGAAGCTGGCCGCACTGTCGCAAAGCGCAATCGCACGGCTGATTCGCGAGCACGACCGGACGCATCGTCTCGACGGTCTGCTCAAGATAATCCAGGCGGCGCAAACCGACGCGCTCGCCCGCGTGCTCGACGACAAGCTCGCGCGCTATCTGGCGCGCTTGCTTGACGAAAACCTCGGCGCAGGCGCCGACGAGCTCAAAGTGCCGGTCCCGTCTTCATCTTCGACCAACCCGGGACTGCGCACTGCGCACCGACGCGGCCGCGGATAGAGTCGATAGAGTCAATGTTCAGGGAGAATCAGTCGACCGGCGTCGAAGCTCAGGACTGGATCACGGTGTGCTTTTTCGGCTGACCCGGTGGAAATGCGCTCGAGCGCCGGGTGCGGGGTTTCACGCCGATCCGATCCAGCACCCTGAAGTACGCATTACGCACGATCTCGAGACCCCACAAAAGGCCCAGCCCCAAAAGGACGCCGACGCCACGCCCGACTTCTTTCAGGTAGTTGCCGGGTGGCAAGCGCTCTTGGTCGAGCTTGTCGAGCCTCACCTCGGGTTTGCTCTCGGGCGGTTGCGAGTCGATTTCCATTACCATCTAACCTAAGCGTCGAGTCGCCGCCGATCAACCGTCGCCCCGCGGCGCGATGTCACGAAAAAACCAAACGGGCGCCGGGAATCTGATACCCGGCGCCCGCGAGTCACATGCACAGCCGCGCGATCAATGCGCTGGTGGCGGAGGTGGCGGCGGCAGTGGCGGAGGAGGCGGTGGGACCGCCGCGCCCGAAGACTCCGCAGCCGGCGCACCGCTGGAACCCGCCGACGAACTTTCCTCCGTTGGCAGGGTCAGCGTTACGTTGTCGAACCGCGCCTGCGAATCGTCGCTCGCCCACAGCCCGATGCGCCCTTTGGCGATCTTGCTGTCGTCGAAATCGTAGATCATCTTGTTGTCGTCGTAGCACATGAAATGTCCGCCCTGCGCTACCACTTTGATCTTGTACCAGGTGTCCTTGTCGGTCGGCACGACGGTCTGCTTCAACACTTCGAACTTGCCGCCGCTTATCCGCGAGAGCTGGAAATAATCGCTCGGGCATCCGGCCGAGAGCACGTAGAAATTATCCTTGTCGACGTAGCGAAAGATGATTCCGCCCGAGCAATCGAAGCGTCCGCCCGCTGACTTGAATGATGCATCGAGCGTGAAGTCTGAGTATTCGGTCGGATCGGTGAGTACCGCCATCGGATAGTATTGCAGCGCGCTCAGCAGCGACTGCATCATCCGTCCCGGCGGCAACCCGTAGGTGTTAGGCTGGCTGGGAGCACTCGGATCGGGAATGACCTGCCAGTCGCCCAGCACCGCGGTCCATCCTGCGGCCGGCGCCCCCGCCTTGTCTTGATCGAAATTCCAGGCCTTGACCTCCGGGGTCGCAGTCGCGGTCGGAGTTACGGTCGGCGTCGCCGTCGGTTCGGCCTTCTTCTTCGCTCTGGACCACGCGGCCTGACTCGTGAGGGTCATCGTGAACGCAACTCCCGCCGCGACCACGACGGCGCTCCTCAACCAAGCTTTCCCTGTCATCTTCAATCCTCTCTTCGCCTGCACGTTCGAGGCGAAATCAATCCGGTTTATGCGACGAGGTAATTTGCGCGAGTTTCGCTAATGAATGGCGGTCCTGTCAAGAAAGAATTCACGATGCGCATTACGTTGCACGCGCGTATCCAGCGCGCCTCTGCGAGCGGATCGACAGGGTAGTATATTCATGGAATACTACATTCGCTTTTTTTTCGCTATTAATAATTTCAGGATGACTAGTCACTTTCTCGATGTGTCTTACGCGATTTACTTGACTGTAGTGGTGAAGAGTGGGAGATTGTGGGGCATTCGGGAGGAGCACGGTGTTTAGCGGTCGGTTCGACCATGCGATCGACGAAAAGGGACGCGTCAGTATCCCGGCGCGGTTCCGTGACGTGCTTGCAAGCGAGAAGCACGATCGCCTTTTCATCACCAATGTTTTCTACAACCGCGAACGCTGCCTCGACGTTTATCCTCCGCTCGAATGGGAGCAGTTGCACGCGAAAGTTGCGACGCGCAATCGCTTCGATCCATCCATACAGAAATTTGAAACGTTTTACATCGGCGGCGCGCACGAAGTTCCGGTGGATCGGCAGGGACGCATCCTGATTCCGACCCGGCTGCGCGAATTCGCCGGCCTGGCGCGTGAGGTCACGTTCTCCGCGCTACGCGATCATTTTCAGTTGTGGGACAAGGCGGTGCTCGAGGGGGTGCTTCGTGCGAACGAGGCAGAGCTCCAGGATCCGGCTTTTTACGAGAAGCTTGGCTTGTAAGCGGCGATGAGTTTGGCGGTGAAAAACGACGACGGCGCAGCGGTCCGGAGGCATGTGCCGGTGATGGTGGCGGAGGTGCGCGACTTGGTTGCCGCGCACGGGCCGCGCGTCGTCGTTGATGTCACGCTCGGGATGGCGGGTCATGCCGAGGCGATCCTCGGCGCGACGGGCGCGCGTATCGTGGGGATCGATCGCGACGCCGACGCGCTGGCGGCAGCGCGCGAGCGTCTGGCGCCCTTCGGCGATCGCGTGATTCTGCGCCAGGCCGATTTTGGCGATCTGGCGCGAGTGCTCGGCGAATGCGGATTCGAGCGTGTGGACGCGATTGTGGCCGACCTTGGGATGTCGAGCTTCGCGCTCGACGATCCGGAGCGCGGCTTCAGCTTTCGCCTCGACGGTCCTTTGGACATGCGGATGGATCGGACGCAGGGGCTGCGCGCGTATGACCTGGTGAACGAGGAATCCGAAAACGATCTGGCCAATATCATTTTTAATTTTGGCGAAGAGCGCGCCTCGCGCAGAATCGCACGTGCGATCGTAGAAGAACGCCGCCGCCGTCCGCTCGAAACCACCGCCGAGCTGCGCGCCGTGGTCGAGCGCGCAATCGGACCGCATCGCCGCAGCGGTGCGCATCCGGCGACGCGCACTTTTCAGGCTCTGCGAATCGCAGTCAACCGCGAGATGGAAAGCCTGGCCGCACTTCTCGCCGACGCGCCGGGGCTGCTCGCCGCGCGCGGCCGGATGATCGTGCTCGCATACCATTCGCTGGAAGATCGCGCGGTCAAGGAACGCTTTCGCGAGCTCAAACGCTCGGGCGAGTACTCGGCAATCACCGGCAAGGTAGTGAAGCCGCAGCGCACCGAGATCGCGAACAATCCGCGCGCGCGCAGCGCGCGCTTGCGCTGTATCGAAAGGATCGCGCAATGAGCCGCCGCGTGCGCCCCGCAAATCCGCCGTCGCCGATACTCGCCGGAATCCTGATGATCGCGGTGGCGGCTCTCGGTTTCACCACGCTGATGATTCGGCTCGAGGCTACGCGTGAGGGCTATCGGCTCTCAGTGTTGCGCGAAGATATCGCGGGGCTCGAGGATCAGAACCGCACGCTGCGGCTCAAGGCGGCGCAGCTTGGATCGCACGACCGGCTGCGCGCGCTCGCGCCGAAGTTTCATCTTGCGCCGCCCGCCAACGGACAAGTGGTGATGCTGCCATGAACGTATCGTTCAAACAGCGCCGCGCGCGCGTGGGATGGCTGACGCTGATGCTGGCGTCGCTATTTGCGCTCGCGGTGATGCGCCTGGTCGTGCTGGTCGAGTTCGACGGACCGCGCCTGGCCTCGCTCGCGAACAGTGAGCATACCGGCGAGACCGAACTTGCCGCGGTGCGCGGGCCGATTGTCGATCGCAACGGAGAGCCGCTCGCGCTTTCGGCCGAGACCCGATCGGTTTACGCGCGGCCGCATCGCGTGCTCGACACCACGACGGCGCACGATCGCGCCAAACTCGCGGCGGCTCTCGGACTCAGCTCGAACGAGCTTGAGGCCAAGCTCGCCAAACCTTCTCCCTTCGTATGGCTGGTGCGGCGCGTATCGGTGGACAAGGCGCAGGCGGCCGAGGCGCTCGGAATCGAGGGCGTTGGTGCGCTCAGCGAATACAAACGCTTCTACCCGGAGAGCAACCTGGCCGCGGCGGTGGTTGGGCTTGCGGGGATGGACGGCCAGGGGCTCTCCGGCCTCGAACTCGAATACAACAAGATGATTCGCGGGGAGCCGGTCGAGCTGAGCTTCTACCACGACGCGCTGGGGCATCCGATTTTCGACAGCCCGCTCGAGCTCAAGACCCCGGAACCGGGCGCGCAGCTCGAACTCACGATCGATTCGTCGATCCAGTCGCTGGCCGAAACCGAGCTTGCGGCCGAGGTACAGCAAAGCGGCGCCAAGCGCGGCGCGGCGATCGTGCTCGATCCGTTCACCGGCGAAGTGATTGCGATGGCGAATATCGGCGCCGACCCCGCGAGCGTCCACGACCGTTTGCACAACACCGCGGTGCAGGACGCCTTCGAGCCCGGCTCGACGATGAAAGGAATTCTCGCGTCGGTCGCGCTCTCCGACAAAGCAATCACGCTCGACAAACAAATTTATTGCGAAGAAGGGCATTGGACGATCGACCGCCGCACGATCCACGATGACAGCAAGCACGGCTCGCTCGATCTTGCCGGAATCATCGAGGTTTCGTCCAATATTGGCGCTGCGAAGATCGCGCTCGGGCTCGGCGCGGAGCGCTATTACCAGGGCATGCGCGCGTTCGGAATCGGCCTGCGCACCGGGATCGATCTTCCGGCCGAGGCGAGCGGGATGGTGATGAACCCCTCGACGTGGCGTGAAATCGATCTGGCAAACCATGGCTTCGGACAGGGTATCTCGGTGACGCCGATCGAGCTTGCGACCGCATACGCGGCGATCGCCAACGGTGGACTGATCGTGCGCCCGTACGTGGTAAAGACCGCGTACGACGCGCAGGGCAACGTGATTTTACGCCATACCCCGCAGGTGATGCGCCGCGTGATCTCGCCCGAGATCGCGCATCAGATGAATCTGCTCCTGCGCAACGTTGTAAATGGTCCCAATGGCACCGCGCATCGCGCTAAGGTCGACGGTTTTATCGTCGCGGGCAAGACCGGCACCGCGCAGATGGTGAATCCAGCGGGCGGCTACTATCAGAACCGGCACGTATGCTCTTTCGTTGGGTTTCTGCCCGCTGACGATCCGCGCTTGCTGATCCTCGTGGTGCTGTACGACGTCGGCCACGGCCACTTTGGCGGCCTGTACGCGGCGCCGGCCTTCAGCGAGATCGCATCCGGCGCGGTGCGCGATCTGAATATCACCGCGCCCGGCGGCAACTACGATGTTGCCGGGATGATCCCGATGCCCGAAGCCGGCAAAGGCGGCGCGCGGCTGGCCGACGTATCCGCGCCCGATGCCGCCGACGAAATTCCCGCGCTGACCGGCGCCGGCTCTCCGACAACTCCAAATTTTTCCGGAATGAGTCTGCGCCGCGCGCTGATGGTTGCGCGCAAGATTGGCGTGACACTCGAGGTGCGTGGCAGCGGTTACGTGGTCGCGCAGGATCCGGCGCCCGACGCTCCGCTTAGTCATGCGGGAATAAAGCTCACGCTCGTGCCGATGCAGCCGGATACGGTGGCTGAAGCTGCTCCTATCCGCAGTGGCAATGCCGCGCCCGGGGGCGGGATGTGAGGCTCGACGAGCTACTCGAGGGACTCGATGGACGGATTGAGGGCGATGCAGCGGTGGAGATTTCGGGACTCAGCTATGACTCGCGTGCGGTGGCCGCCGGCCATCTGTTTTTTTCCCTCGCGCGTGATCCGGAACGCCGTCGCGCGAACGTAAATGACGCATTAAACCGCGGTGCACGGGCGATTGTGGTGGGTGGTGGTGTAGGTGGCGCCCGGTCCGCGGT
>JBAPSR010000283.1:0-2875 GCA_049281755.1 Binataceae bacterium (SeqCode) | reverse complement strand
CGCTACGGCTGGACCCTCGGGCGACCTTCGACGCGCTCGTGCGCCGCCACGCTGCGACGCCCGCGGCGGCCGAAGCGATTATCGCGGGGCGGATTTATGCGAACCTCGCGAGCGCCTTCGCCGGCGTCGCCGACTACATGGCGATGGAAAAATTGCTGGAGCTGGCCGCCGAACCTGCCACCGATTTTATCGTGCTTGATACTCCTCCCGCCGCCGAGGCGCTGGATTTTCTCGATGCTCCCCGACGGCTCCTGGAGCTGCTCGGCTCGCGCGCGGTCAGCCTGCTTGGGACCCGGCAGGGCAAGTTCGCGGGCGGGATGGTCGACCTCGCCGCGCGGGCGGTCTTGTCGGCGTTCGATCGTGTGACCGGGCTCAAGCTGCTCGGCGACGTGCAGGCGTTCGTCCGGAACTTCGAGGGCATGTATGAAGGTTTCGCGGAGCGCGCAAAGCGGGCCAGCGCGATGCTGCACGCCAAGAGCACCGCGGTAATCGTTGTGACGACGGCGGAGGCAGGGAGGATTGCGCAGGCGGGCGAGTTCATTGCCGCGCTGGGACGCTCCGAGTTGCGGGTAAGCGCGGTGATCGTAAACCGTGCGATGCCTGATCTTCCCGCCGCGGCGGAAATCAGCCGCGCGAAAATTCCTCCCGCGCTCAGACGCAAGCTCAAACGCAATCTCGAGGACTACGCCGCGCTCAAAACCCGCGAAGCGATCTCGTTCGAGGCACTGCGCGCCGCGATGCCTGCCGGCGCCGCGCTGATACTCTCGCCCGAGCTCGACCACGAACCGCGCACGCTCGCAGACCTCGCGCAGATCGGCGCACGAATCCATCGCGGGTAAGACCAACGCGGTGGCCGCCTCCGCCGGGCTATTTTCGCGCAGGGCGAGATTCCTCGCGATTAGTGCCGCGCGGAGTCTGCGCGAACGACGCAACTGCAAGAGCATGCTCGCGCTCGGAATGACACGAAACCTGGGGAATACACAAAACCAGGAGAGGTTGTCATTCCGAGCGCAAAATGTTCTGCCAGTTTCGCGTCGTGCGTATCGACCCGCGCTGCGCGCATCGCGAGGAATCTCGCGCGCTGCGCAGGCAGTCCGTTTCGAAGGGTTAGCGCTTGGGAGCTTTTCTGATCGGCTTGATCGACGTGGGGGAATCCTTTTCGGCGAGCACGCGGTCTAGCTTGATGCTCAGGTTCAGAAGCTGCGAGCTCAGATGGTCGAGGCGCTGCTTCAGATCGCGCACGTCTTTTTTGGACGGGATATTCACGAAGTCGAGCATCGATTCCACGTTGCGATCGAATGACGACTTGTTCGCCATCAGCTTCTCGCCTGCGCGGCCCAACCCCGAGCGCAGCTTTTTGTTGGTCATCGCCTCGCTGACGATACTCGAAAGCCCATCCTCGCCCATTTGCCGGAGCTTCGCGATCACACTCTCAAGGTCCTGTCGTGCCATGGCTTCGGATTATATCATGGATGCAAGGCGGCGGCGCAAAAACGATGCATACCCTCGCGATCATCCTGAGCCTCATGTCGGGCTTTGCCCTGATGGGCAACCAGCTTGCCCCGGAGAGCATCGTCGCCACCTCGATCGTGGTCGATCTCGCGCTCGCGCCGCTGACCGCAGTGATCGCCGCGCGCCGCGGACGCCGCGCCTCCATTTGGGCGGTCGCCGGGATCTTCGGGATGTGGACGCTGGCGGCGGTTTTATTGCTGCCCGCTATATCTCCCGAGCGCGCGGCGCGTCCGGAGCCTCCCGCCTATCCGCCTACTTCGCATGCCGCTTAAGCCATTCGAGCGTCCGCGCAAAGACTTGAGCCTCGGCAGCGTTTCCGCACAGCACGTCCAGATGGCCCCATCCGGGAAACTTGGTGAAGGTCGGATTGCTGGTGCCGGTTGACATCGCGGATTCATACACCCAGGCAGGCCAATCGGTTGCGATGTTGGTGCTCGAGAACGCGATCACCGGAATCTTCGACGCGTTGAGCGCTTGCAGGCGCGGGGGAGTGAACGGATTTTCGTAGTCCTGCACCGCGGGCCAATAACGATCGTAGCCGATCAGCAAGCGCGCGAGCACGATCGGATCGGAATGGCCGTCGACCGGATTGGCAAGGCCGCCCTTGCCGCCAAAATCCTTGGCGTCATAAACGACGTGAATCAGGTTCTCGCGGGCGGTTTTGTATTTCGGAATCGGCGCCGGACCGTCAGGATTGTCGATCACGAACTGCATCAGCATCCGCCGCTTCTCGTAGGTAAGATGCGCACCGCCGATATCGTCGACGATTCGGTCGCTCGGCTGCTGCGCGGTTGGATGACGCGGCAGAAACCCGTCGAGCGCGATGATCCCGCGGACCTGGGCCGGATGAATCGCGGCGAACAGGTAGGCAAATTCAACTCCGCGGCTGAAGCCCGCGATGAAAATCTTGTCGGATTTGGTCTGGTTCAGAATAAATTCCGCCGCCGATTCGATATCGCCCGCAAACAGTTCGTTGGTCCAGCGCCGCATGACCGGCGCGATCACGCTGACGGGAACCGCGGCCGGAACGAAATGCGTGCGATAATCCATCGTCCATACGTCCGCGCCGTGCGCGGCCAGATAGACCGGGAACGAATAGCGCGGATTTTCGAGCGCGACCTCGCCGTTCATGTTGGTGCCCGGAAGGTAGAGCACCGTAATATCGCGATGCGCCTGGACCCGGGGTCCGAGCGCGATTCGATGCAGCGCGATCTCGTCGTACTCCGTCGGCCCCGGCTTCGCGATAAAGCGCCATTCGTAAACTCCGGGCGCCTTCTCGATCGCGCGGGGGCCGCCGGCGTTGCTGAACTGCGCTTCGGCGCTCGGCTTGGCCGCGGCGCGCGCCGCGTGCGCAGTGAATCCC
>JBAPSR010000282.1:0-6231 GCA_049281755.1 Binataceae bacterium (SeqCode) | reverse complement strand
GATCGGCGATCGCGAGCATCCGCGCGTCGTCGGTGGGTTCACCGCCGGCGACGTAATGCTGCAACAGTGGTTCGCGATGCTTCCCCGGAATGAAATGCATGCATCCGTTTTCAATATCCACATCGTCGAGCGCGACCCAGAACTGCACGATCGCGCTTTGCGGAACGCGGATTCCCGCGCGTGCGAACGGCGCGTACGCATACGACATATCCTGATGCCACGCGGTCGGCGCAGGGTGGCCCGGTGGCTTGAAGATCAGCATGTCGAATACGAACTCGGGCTCGTCAACCCCGAGCAGCGCGCGCGAAATCTCGCGGGCGTTGTCCAGCGCCTGGTTGCGCACGAACGACGGATGATAGCGTGACGGCACCATGATCTGCCGCGTGACCCGGCCGAGCTGCCGATCAGTCGGCGAGCAATCGATTGCGCCGGACAGAAACTGATCGTAGAGCGCGCCGAGTTCCGTGACGGTCGCGCGGTCCGCGAGTTGCTCGAACGCGAGAAAGCCGTCCGCGCGAAACTTCGCAACATCGGGAGTCATGACGTCAGCTTCCTCTCGCATCTGTATTCCCTGCGGTACGCGAGCAATGAGATTTATCGCGTAAGCATCGCCTGGGCCAGAGCCTGCGGAGGTTTGTGTCATTCCCGCGCGCGTGGCTGCCGCGCTACGAATCCCGTACTCGTCGATGCGACCGCTTCAGCGCCTGTACCGAGCGGGGCTCCTTGATTTGCGAGATTGCGTTCCAACTTGCGGGCTGATGACGCTAGAATGCGGTCGCTACCGGGCGATGCGCGCCCGAAGAACTTTCGCGCAGGATACATCGCATGGCTTCAGAACTGCTCAAGGGTTTCCGGATGCTCGACCTGGCCGACGAGAAAGGCGCGTTGGCCGGAAAGATTTTCGCCGACATGGGTGCCGAGGTGATCAAGGTCGAGCCGCCGCGCGGATGCTCGACGCGGACTATTCCGCCGTTCCTCGAGGATTTGCCCGGCTCCGATCGCAGCCTGTACGCAATCGCCTATCACGCCGGAAAAAAGTCGGTGACCGCGAACCTCGAGTCTCCCGACGGACGCGAAATCGTCGCAGCGCTCGCGGCCAAGTCTGACTTTCTGGTCGAGTCGTTCGAGTGCGGCTATATGGACTCGATCGGTCTCGGCTACGCCGCGCTCGCGCAAAGGAATCCCCGCCTCATCTACGCTTGCGTCACTCCGTTCGGCGACACCGGCCCCGCGCGCAACTACAAGTGGGCGGATATCATCAGTTGGGCCGCGGGCGGCGCGATGTACATGATGGGCGAGGAAGGCAAGCCTCCGCTCCAGATGAGCCTGCCGCAGGCCGGGTTGCACTCGGGCGGCGAGGCCGCTGTCGCCTCGATGCTGGCGCATCAGGCGCGCGAGCGTGACGGCCGCGGCCAGCAGATCGTCGTCAACATGCAGGCCTGCGTCGCGTGGTCGCTGATGAACGAGCAGGCGATGCCGATCCTGCACGGCGACCATATCCAGCGCACCGGCGTCTTCACCGGCTCGAAAGATACCCGGCGCAAAATGGTTTACCGATGCAAGGACGGGCATATGTCCACGCTCATCGCGGGCGGCACGCTCGGCGGTGCGTCAACCAAGGCGCTGGTGGCGTGGATGAACGAGACCGGCTTCGCCGCGCAGTGGATGATCGAAAAAGATTGGGCGGCGTGGGTGCCCGGGATGTTCATGGCGCTGACTGAGCGCGACCATTTCGAGATTGGCGATCTTGAAGATCGAATCCAGAAGTTCTTCATGACGATGACCAAGAAGGAAATCTACGACGGCACGCTCAAGCGGCGCATCCTGCTCGCGCCGGTCGCGACCGCGTCGGATATCGCGGCCGACCCGCAACTCAAGGCGCGCGAGTATTTTGTTCAGGTCGAGCACGACACGCTCGGGCGCAAGATGACGCTGCCGGGCGCATTCGCGAAACTCAGCCGCACGCCGATTGGCGCGCCGACGCGCGCGCCGAAGATCGGCGAGCATAACCACGAGATTTACGGCGGATTGTTCGGACTGACCGACTCGCGCCTTGGCGAACTGCGCGCCGCCAGCGTGATCTGAGGGGAAACCGCGATGAGTGAATTCGCGCTCGAGGGAGTAAAGATCCTGGACTTCGCGTGGGTCGGCGTCGGTCCGATCACGACCAAGTATCTCGCCGACAATGGCGCCGAGGTAATCCGTATCGAGTCGCTGGCGCGGCCCGACGTTCTGCGCCTCGCGCCGCCGTGGAAAGATGCGCGGCCCGGAATCAATTCGAGCCAGTTTTTCGCGAGCTACAACACCTCGAAAAAAGGCATCACGCTCGATCTCGGCAAACCCAAAGCGCGCGAGCTGGTGAAGAAGCTGGTGCCGTGGGCCGATATGGTGGTCGAGAGCTTCACGCCCAAGGCGATGCGCAACTGGGGTCTCGACTATCCGAAGCTGTGCGAGCTGCGGCCCGAGCTGATCATGCTCTCGACCTGCATGCAGGGTCAGACGGGACCCAACGCCCTCTATCCCGGGTTCGGGCAGTTGATGGCGGCGTTGTCGGGCTTTTATTACATCTCGGGTTACGACGAGGACTCGCCCTGCCCGCCTTACGGGGCGTATAGCGATTTCGTCGCGCCGCGATTTTCCGCGTCGGTCCTGCTGGCGGCGCTCGACTACCGCCGTCGCACCGGAGTCGGCCAGTATATCGACATGTCGCAGTACGAGGCGGCTTTGCACAACATGGCGCCCGCGCTGATCGATTATTTCGCGACCGGGCGCGTGCTCGGAGCGCGCGCGAATCACTCCGATCGTTACGCTCCGCACGGTGCGTATCCATGCGCCGACGAAGACGGGCACGAGCGCTGGATCGCGATCGCGGTCGCCGACGACGCGCAGTGGACCGCGATGCTGCAAGTGCTCGGCGCCAAGGGTGGCGATGCGCGCTTCGCGTCGCACGCCTCGCGGATCAAGAACGCATCGGCGCTCGATGAATTCATGAACTCGCTCACGCGCGCGCATAACGCGTACGAGTTGACGGGCAAGCTGCAGGCGGCTGGAGTCGCCGCGTATCCGGTGCAGAACTGCGTCGATCTTCATCAGGACGAAAATCTTGACGCATTCGATTTCTGGCATTGGCTCGAACACAAAGAGATGGGACCGTCGGTGTACGAGGGACTGGAGCATCGCATGAGCCGCACGCCGGGCGCGCTGCGTTTCGCCGCGCCGATCATGGGGCAGCATAACGAGGAAGTCTTATCGGGGATGCTCGGGCTGAGCGCCGATGAAATCGAAACGCTCAAAAAAGAAAACGTGATGATGTGACGCATCCGGCGCGGTCACGCCGCTGCGCTCCGTTCTGATGCGCTACGAATTAAAGATCGCGCTTCGCTATCTTCGCGCCCGGCGCAAGGACGCATTCATTTCGGTCACGACGATTTTCACCGCCGTGGGCGTCATGATCGGCGTCGCCGCGCTGATTATCACACTGGCCGTGATGGGCGGGTTCGAGCAGAGCCTCAAGGAGCGCGTGCTGAGCCTGACTCCGCAGGTGAAAATCGAAAGCTCTGAGGGATCGATCGCGAAGTATGGCGAAATCGAGAAACGCACGCTCGCCGTTCCCGGCGTCGATGGCGCCGACGCGTACGTCGTCGGACAGGGGATGCTCAGCTCGGGACGCGGAATCGGCAGCGTGGTCGCGCGCGGCGTAGAGCCTGACAATCCCGCGGTCGCCAAGGAATGGGGCCGCTTTGTCACCGAGGGAACCCTGGCCGCGCTCGCGAAAGACTATCCGGCGCCGGCGCAGGGTGGCGCGGCGGTATCGGCCGGCGGCGGAGTCGCGATCGGCGCGGGACTGGCGCATACGCTCAAGGCAAAGCTCGGCGATCGGCTGCGGATGGTGGCGCCGATCATCTCGTCCACCGACGGAACGCTCTCGACCCGGACCGGCGATTTTACCGTGACTGCGATCTTCGACTCCGGGCTGAGCTTCCTGGACACGCAGATGGTCTTCATGGATTTAACGCACGCGCAGAATTTCTTTGGACGGCCCGGCAAAGCCGACGGCATCGATATCCATCTGTCGAACCTCGATCAGACCGCCGCCGTGACTGCGGCGCTGCGCGAGATTTATGGCCGGCCGTACGTGATTCGCAACTGGATCGATTACAACGAAGCGGCTTCGGCCGGGTTCCAGATGCTGAAGCAGATCTATTCGATCGTGTTGGTGTTGCTGATCGCAGTGGCAGCGTTCAACCTGGTCGCGACGCTGATCATGGTGGTGATGGAGAAGCGCAAGGATATCGCGGTGCTGATTTCGATGGGGGCGACACGGCGCGACGTGCGCCGAATCTTCGTGCTTAAGGGACTGATCGTAGGCGCCGTGGGGACCAGCGCGGGCGAGTTACTTGGCGCAATCGGATGCTT
Organism: Binataceae bacterium (SeqCode); assembly: GCA_049281755.1. Lineage (GTDB taxonomy): Bacteria > Desulfobacterota > Binatia > Binatales > Binataceae > JBARDN01. The sequence continues at coordinate 1,815 of JBAPSR010000282.1, read as the reverse complement.
CGCGCTCGCGCGCTACCATTTCATTCATATCTCGAAGGAAATTTACGGAATCTCGACCGTGCCGATTTCCGTCAGTCCGATCAATTTCGTGTGGGTCGCGGGCGCCTCGATGTTTCTGTGTTTCGTCGCGACGCTCTACCCGGCGCGACAGGCGTCACGCGAAATGCCGGTCGAGGTCTTTCGCTCCTGACCGCCTCCTCCTGCGCACCGCACCTCGCCTCACACCTCAGCACACCTCATTTCGGTTCAGCTCGAACCGCACCGGAATTTCTTTTCAGGGATTCGTCGGGGGCTTGAGCTTCGCCTTGCGTACGACCAGCGTCTCATGGCCGCGCACTTTGATCGTGCGGGCGGGCTCGGAATGGTTCGACCCCATCATTTCGGGGCGCGCGGGCCGTGACGAGGTTCGCTTGCGGCGCCAGTTGCTCAGCTCCTGGGAGAGCTTCGAGGCAACCGAATCGTTATCGGCACCGTCGCCGCGGTTGGTCTTCTCGGGTTCGTCGTTCATTTCGGGTTCACTCATACGGGTTCAATCTCCTGTGACGTGGATCCGTCCTCCTGTCGATCATGACGTTTGGGAACAATTTGATTTGGATTGAATGGATGCGGGATGCTCGGTGAAGTGGCGCGGATGTCCGCGTGGAAGTGAGCCTCAGCGATCTGTGCTGTATGTCAGGGAGTATTCGCGACTACGGCCGAATCTTAAGCTCGCACCGGTAAAATCGATCTGAAATTGGATTGCTGGAAGAATGGCTTGCGACAGTAGAGTCGCGCCGGGCCCGGGTTTCGGACCCGGCGCTATCGATAGCTGAGTCAGGCGGTTTATCCCGCTTCGCCTATTGGAACAAACTCTGCATACGGAGCGCGAGTCCCATATCGCCCGCGATCCGGAGTTTGCCGGTCATGAAGGCCATCTGGCCGTTCAGCTTGCCGCTGATCATGTCGAGGTAGTCCTGCGCGGTCATCGAGATCGTGATGCTCGGGGATGCCGCAGGTCCTTCTTTGACCTCACAGTTTTCGTCTTTGATGATTACGTGCCATTTGCCGCCGCCGTCGCCGGAGAGGTCGAACTGGTAAACCGCGTTCAGACCCTTGGCTGCTTCCTTGTTGAAGCGACTCGGCATTTCGGCAAAAACCTGCTTTGCTGACGTTGGTGCTGCGTCGGGCATGGGAAACGAGAACCTCCTGGGGGGAGCGGCAGATGCCGCTTTCTGGAAATCATCTAATCGCCGGTTCCGTTCGTTGTCAATAGCGCAAACGACGCTTCATAGCGTAAGTTCGGTTTGCGTCATTTCAGCCGCGCATGCTTTCGCCCTTTGAGAATCAGAACCCAAACATATTCCCCGGAACCACCGTGATGACGTTCCCGCGCACGGTGACCGGAGCGGCGCCTTCCGTGATCGTCACGGCGCGCTGCTTCTCGAGATCGGTTTTCACCGTGCCATTCAAGTAAGCATCCTTGCCGATCACCTTAACCGTCACCTTCGGCAGTCCTGCATTGGCGAGTTGCTGCTGGATCGTAGCCTGCTCCTGCGCCCACACCCCTGTGTCGGTAGTCACAGTGTTGATGACTTGGATCACCCCGGGCACTGAGCGGATGGTCTGCTCGGCAAACGCCTTGTCCTTGTCGTCGAACACGCTGCCGGTGAGCGTGACCGTGCCGCCTGCAGTAGTGTAGGCCCGCACCCTGCCGAGTTTGCGGCTGCCCTTGAGGGCGCTGTTGACTCGATCATACAGCGAAGGAGTCGGACGCGGACGCGGCGTCGCTGGACGGCGCCTGCGAACCTCAGGCGGCGGTGCAGCCACCATCGAGGG
>JBAPSR010000281.1:0-2223 GCA_049281755.1 Binataceae bacterium (SeqCode) | reverse complement strand
GGATCGCTCGACGACGCCCGCGACGTGCCAAGTGCCCGCGACTCAGTTGTGACGCGGGTGTACAGCGATAGCGCATCCGCCGGGGCGTATACGCTGACCGACTCGACGCCGAGTGCCGACGCTGCGCGTGCGACACGGATAGCGATTTCACCGCGGTTGGCAATCAGTACGCGCTTGAACAAAGGTTAACTCCCGGGAAGATGCATAAGTCACAAACCCATCTTGTAGCACATCTTTGCTGATTTTTTGCTCGTAGCTTCGCATAGCACGATGATCGCGCTCGTGTGAGCGATTTGCGCGCGTGCGCTGTTGCACTTCGCGCGTGCGTCCAGCGCGGGTTCCATTAAAAATGGTTGACAATCGCGCCACAATTGCTAATCCATAATTATTCAACTCCTCTGAGCGTTAGCGGCGCACCTGCGGCCGCACATGATCTCGTTTGATGGGTAACTATCGAGCGTGAACGATCCGTCACTGATCTATTAGGAGGTTTTGATGGGCACACAAAAATTTTTGCTGGTATCGGGATGGGCAACCGTCGCAATCGCGGCCGCCCTTGCGCTGGTCGTGGGGCTCGTGCCCTCGGCGGATGCCCAGGTCAAACCTGGGGACTTTATAACGCCGGCGAATGCATCCAAGGTCAAGGATCTGCTCTCGCCGGGCGAATACTGGCGAGTGGCCAACGGGATGTCGATGAAGATCGTGCCGACTGGACGAATCGACTGGCCGCCGCCGTACAAGGAAGCCACCGAAAAATATTCATCGCAGGTGCGCCTGGCCAAAAACGGATTGTCGATGGTCGGATATGTCGCGGGACAGCCGTTCCCGATCATCGATGACAACGATCCGAACGCCGCGATCAAAATCATGTGGAACATGGATTTTCGGCCGATGTGGACCGACGATTTCGACGCCCGCTATTTCGGCTGTGTCGAGGTTTACGAGAAACTCAATAACCCGTACAACGAAATCGACTTCCAGCTCATCGGGCACTACGGCGTGTACAACGAGGTCGGCCGCACCGAGGTCGAGCCGTTACCGACCGACCCGGACTACCTCAGGACCAATATCATGTTCCGCTGGCGCGCTTTTCCGTGGCTGTCGCCGGCCGCGATTCGCGGCAGCGGAATCGTCGGCTACCGCTATGGCGATCCGAAGAGGGCCGACGACTCCTGGAGCTACAACCCGGACTCGCGGCGCGTGCGCCGTCTGGACGAGGCGATCCGCGGCGACGCAACCGGCACGCTTCAGTTCAACCAGGATGACGCCGAGGGCTACAACCCAAAGATCGAGGACTACACCTACCGCTTCCTGGGCGAGAAGATGATGCTGGGTGCGCTGCACGTAGCGCAGGACCCCGGCAATGTCTGTCCCACAGACGGCGGCGGCAGCGTGTGTCCGGCGGAATGGGAGATGCGCCGGGTCTATGTGATCGAGACCAAGGCCAACCCCAAGCGTCTGACCGGAGACCTTTATTCCAAGCACCTGGTTTATATCGACACCGAGGCCGACGTGGTGCTCTCGCACGACCAGTACGATCGCCAGGGCGAGTTGATGTTGAACTTCACCAACTGGCTGACCTATCGCGACCGGCCGGTGCCCGACGCGAGAATTGCGATCTATCCTTTCAAGCGTGTGTTCCAGGTCAACGGCACCAGCACCAACATCCAGACGGGGCTCTCGAGCTTCTGCGACCTGCCCACGCCCAACGCGCCCGAGCACGAGTGCTGGTACATCAACATGGGCGCCGTAAGCCGCGACGACGTAACGCCGGACGCGATGGTAAAGAACACCGCCGGCCGCTGAGCGTCGAGATCGGCGAGACTGTCCGCTAACAAAACCAAGGTCGGGAGCCGCGGCTCCCGACCTTTTCCCCTGAATCCCACAAGCTGGCCGCTGACCGCGACTGCTCCTCCAAAGAGATCGACTTATCCCCGCGATGTGCGATCGATTCTGATGAATCGAAGCGTTTGTGATATTTTTCGGTAGAGATAAAAGATGAAATGCTTGCTATCTGAACGATCCGAGGAGAGACATGGCCGACAAAATCAAAAAGACCGATGACGAATGGCGAAAAGAGCTGACGCCGCTCCAATTCGCGGTGACGCGCGAGAAAGCCACCGAAGCGCCGTTTTCCGGTGAGTACGAAACGGTCGCGACGCCCGGCCTCTATCGATGTATCTGCTGTGGCGAGACGTTGTTCGAGTCCGATACGAAGTTCGA
>JBAPSR010000280.1:0-5014 GCA_049281755.1 Binataceae bacterium (SeqCode) | reverse complement strand
CCTCAATTCAAAACCGCAATTTTTCTCAGCGCCTGCTCAGTCGCCATTGGCGAAACAGTCCCAGTACGAATCGACTGCGCCAACGGCCACACGCTAACCGGCTCGCTCGTTGCCTGCTAGAAACGCCGAGAGGACGCGCGAGGGCGGCTAGTGCGATCAAAACTCAGGATAGCAGTAAGAATTGCGTTGATGTGTCTGGTTTTGATCCTAATGTCGCTCGCATTGCTAGGTTCTTTTCCCAATCTTTGGGTCAGTATTCCAGGTTCGATCAGCGTACAAACGTCGATCCTGCAAGCGTTGCTCATTTTACCGTTTGGCGTTGTGGGTATCTGCGCATTATTTGGCTATTTCCGAGCTTCGCATCCTTGGGAGCGTAGGTCGTGGTGCGCGACGTTGATCGCCCTGATATTTATGGTCGTCGTTGAATTGGTAGAGTTCCTGAGACCTGACTCCACGGCTTCGTTGCGGCTTCCGTCTACGGTCTTAGGATATTTGCTGGCATTCTTCGTAATATCGGCAAGTCTTCTGCGGGTTCCCTGGTTGCGCAGGAAGCCCAAGTTGACCAAACACGATTAGGTATTGATCAGCCGCGATTCACGCTCTTCGTTGCTTAGTGCAGGTTGGATATTACCGCCCCGGCGATGGTGGCGAGACGGAAGCTGGCTGCGTGGAATGGCTGGCGAGGATTCCGTTTGGATCGAATTTCATCATTAGCTTGTTCTGTACAGGAGTCGCCACTTGGGGTGAATGAGTATTTGCGGCAGTGGGTTCCGGGTTCAGCATATAGACGACTGTTCTGCTGCCGTCCTGATCGCCGTAGTCCTGGTATGGTGCGCCCATGCCGTCGATCACCTGCGCGTAGGTAGTTGCGCCGTCTTGCAGAGTGGCCATTTGCGAGGCGGGATTTTGTTTCGCTGCGGTACCGCATCCGGCGCAGATCGTGATCATCGCCGTGATGATAGAGATTGAAATCGTCTTTCTCAGTATCGCTCTGACCATCGCAGTTCTCTCCCACGCGAATCAGCGGACGTAAACCGGATTCGAGATAATCCACAGATGCCCGCGCCGCCACGCTTCTACTCGATATGCCCCCGCCACTTTGGGCGCGTACTCGAGGTCCATCGCGTCATCGGCGGACGCGACCTGCGTGCCGTCTTTGAGTATCACGATTCGATTGGCGTTCGCCGGAAGCTCGGCCTTCAGCGCAAGACCGCTTTCGAGGTGGACCTCGTCGCCCATCATCGTCCTGGTGCCGCTTGCCGCGTCGCCGCTTTGCGCAAAGAACGCGAACTCGCCGACGTAGCCGAGAATATCGAAGCTGACGTATGCGTGTCCGCGATGCATCGCGTCCATCAGCGCGTCCACGTTGCGCTCGCGCGCGAGTAGATGGGTCGTGTAGAAGAGGAACAATTGCTCAAAGGTGCCGACTTTCGAACCCATCACGGAAAGATTGTCTGGCGACCCCATCCCGGCGATCAGCGTCACTCGCGCTACGGCGGTCATCGTGTCGTATAGCCCGAGGTTCGCGTCCGGGCGCGGCGCGAGATCGAGCAGAAAGCGATCGGTCTGCAAGAACATCGCGCGCCAATAGAGCGCCGCCGGATTCTCCGTCGCGAACGCATAATTCTGGTTATATACTTCCATCGCATCGGCCAGCGCGTAGTCGCCCGGTGATTTGAACGCTCCCGGATCGGCTGCGAGCGCCAGCGCGCCCTGGTCATGGATCGCGCCGATCAGCTCGGCTGCCGGCCGCGACGCGTCTATAGGCTGGCGCAGATTCACGCCGACGATCTCTCCGCCATCGACCCGGAAGGCCGCACCGGGGATAAACAAAATCTGGTTCGTGAAACCGCCGATTCCGTAATCGCCGGAGTTGGAACCGGCCGGATCTCCAATCATCACGAAATCGATCTGCGCGCCGCGCGCCAGATCGGCGACTTGCGACTCGTCGAGACCCGCCGCCTTCATCCGGCAATCGACGATGCCGCGATAGTCGCGCAGCTCCGGGAACTCGAGCGCCGGCGCGACCAGGCGGGTCGGCGGCAACTGGGTAGTGGGCAGAGGCGCCGAGCATCCTGCCAGTGCCACCAGAGCGAGGAACGCAACTCCGATGCGGACAAGGCCGCGCGTGCGGATACTCACAGGATCGAGCGGCCCTGCGCGCCATCGACGGGAATATTGGCGCCCGTAATCCAGCTCGCGCGCGGCGACGCCAGCATCGCAACCGCGTAGGCGACCTCCGCGGCGCTGCCCAGGCGTCCGGCCGGCATCTCGCGCGCGATGAAATCTTTTTCGAACGCGGGACTTTCCCTGAAGCGCTTTTCCCAGTTTCCGCCCGGCACAAGGATCGATCCCGGCGCTATGGTGTTGACGCGGATCTTCTTTGGCGCGAACTCGCGCGCGAGCAGCTTGGTGAACGAATGCAGCGCAGCCTTCGAGGCGTTGTAGGTCAGCGGTCCGCCTGACTCGCGCCCATAGATTGACCCGATATTGATGATCGACCCGCCGCCGCGCTGTTCCATGTGCGGCGCGACCATCCGGGAGAGCCGCACCGGAGCGAACAGGTTAAGGTCGAATTGCTCCTGCCACGCGGATTCCGGCAACTCGTCGAGCGCGCCGGGCCGCGCGGCGCCGGCGTTGTTCACCAGCACGTCGATTCGGCCGCATTCGCGCACGACCGCGGCGATCCATTTTTCCATCTGAGACGCGCTGGTGACGTCGCCCGCAAATCCCGCCGTGGGCTTGGCTCCTGCGCGCTTGCCAACCTCGCTGACCTCTGCAGACACCTCGCTCACCGCACGCGCGTCGCGCGCGCAGATACTGACGCTCATCCCCTCTGCGGCCAGCGCCTCGGCCATCGCACGGCCAAGTCCGCGGCTGCCGCCGGTGACCATCGCGACTTTGCCCTTGAGCTCCAAATCCATCGTCATGCTCCTTTGATCAACCGAGCCAAATGACTCCTCTGATTCCAGTCTCCGTTGCCCCGCGCCGGTATCCAGTAATGTGTACCAGAGCCGCTGTCCGCGCCGAACAGCACCGAAGCATGGCGTTTGCCGCTCCATCCCGAACCCGCCGCGATAAAAACCATCCTTTGACATAACTCTGCACGTTCTGTAGAAGAATGCGCCAATAGGTATGATAGGAGGACCGATATGAAGGCGTGGCGAATCTTCGCATCCTTGGGAATCCTGGGCTCACTTGCGATCGGGGGAACCGCGCTTGCGCAGAACGCGCCCGCATCGATACCGCGCTGGGCGCAGGTGGTCCACGAGCAGGCGCTCAAAGTGCACGATTTTGGAAATACCAGTGTGCCGCCGGGAATTTTTCCTCCGGTCTTCGGCCAGAGCTTCTACAGTCTGGATCCGACCGGCCTGGTCGAGACGTTCAATCTCGCCGCACCGACGATCACGGGCAACAACGCGTTTTTTCAGAGTATCGGCAGCAATGGGCGCGCGTGCGCAACCTGCCATGAGGCGCGAAGCGGGTGGGGCGTGAGCGTCGCGTCGATTCAGGAACGCTTCGCCGCAAGCGCCGGCACCGACCCGATCTTCCGCGTGATCGACGGCGCCACCTGCGATACCGACGACGTCAGCACGTTCGCCGCGCGCCGGACCGCTTATAGTCTGCTCTTGTCGCAGGGGCTGATCCGGATTTTCCTGCCCCTGCCGGACACGCAGCTCGGCTCGAGTCCGCCGGTCGCGCCCGACTTCGAAATCACCTCGGTCAACGATCCTTACGGATGCACCGATCTGTCGGCTTCGCCGCCGATGGTGTCGGTGTACCGGCGCCCGCTTCCGTCGGCCAACTTGCGCTTCTTGACCGAGTGCGCGCCCGACGACCCCGGATGCGCTCCGCTGTCGATCATGTGGGACGGCAGAGAGCCGAGCCTCGCGAGCCAGGCGACCGACGCGACTTTGGGCCATGCACAGGCGGCAAATCCTCCGAAGACCGCGCAAGTCACGCAGATCGTCAATTTTGAGTCGCAGATTTATGACGCACAGGCACTGGACTTCTCCGCCCTGCTGCTCAATTCAGGAGGGGCGACCGGCGGACCGGACGCGCTTTCGCAGCAGAATTTTTTCATCGGGATCAACGACGCGCTCACGCCCGGATTCGACGACGTGGTCTTCACGCTCTATGACGCATGGGCGAACCTGCACGGCAATAATTTCATCGACCGGGCGCGCGAATCGATCGCGCGCGGCGAAACGATTTTCAACACGCGGCAGTTTACGATCATTGGCGTCAACGGCCTGAACGAGTTTCCTTCCGATCCGCTTGGCACCGATCCGCTCGCGGGAACCTGCACGACCTGCCACGATTCGCCCAACGTCGGCAATCATTCTTTGAAGCTCGCGCTGAATATCGGTGTCGCCGACGCAAATCCTCCTCCTCCGGTGCTGAACGTATCCCACCTTCCGGTTTTCACAGTGAGCTGCACGGCGACGAGTCCGCTGGCGGGCCAGACCTTCACCGTGACCGACCTCGGGCGCGCGACAATTTCCGGGAAATGCGCCGACGTCGGCAAGGTGAAAGGACCGATCCTGCACGCACTTTCCGCGCGCGCACCGTATTTCCACAACGGGTCGGCGGCGTCGCTCTCGGATGTGGTCAACTTCTACGATCAACGCTTCAATATCGGCCTGAGCGATCAGGATAAAGCAGATTTGATCGCGTTTCTGCAGGTGCTCTGAGCGCTTCCGTTCACAAAATCGCGGGGTCGCCACCGGCCCCGCGATTTCTTTTTTCATCCACAACCGATCTTGAACGGATTTTCTCCTATCACCTCCCAAGCGCCCGTTGACTCTCCCTGGCGTGGGACTTAATCTCGGTAGGCTGAATTGCGGACGTTAAGGAGAACTATGGAAATTCGAGTTGAAGGCTCCCTCGACCAGGCGATGCGCGTGCTTAAGCGCAAGCTGGCCAAAGAGGGAGTGTTCAAGGAAATGAAGAAGCGTGCGTTCTACGAGAAGCCCAGCGTCCGCCGCAAGCGCAAGCGTTCGGAAGCCCAGCG
>JBAPSR010000279.1:0-12182 GCA_049281755.1 Binataceae bacterium (SeqCode) | reverse complement strand
TCACGATCACATGACTGTAGCCCTCGGCGCGTTGCACGCGGCGCCATTCGTCGCCCGGCAAGTCGTGCGCAATCTCGACTGGCAGGACCTTCAACCGCTCGAGGTTGTAAATCACGATATCGGCCGGCGCGCCTTCGCGCAGGAAGCCGCGATCCTTGAATCCTGCGCAGAAAGCCGGAAGCCCCGACATTCGCCAGTGGATGTCTTCGAGGCTCAGCCACTGCTTCTCGCGTACGAAGCGGATGAGTCCTTCGGTGGGATACCGTCCAGCGGTGAGGAACTTGGTATGCGCGCCGCCGTCGGAAACGCCGAACGTTATGTAAGGATAGTCGAGCAGTTCCTTCATCAGGTCGGACGAGTTCACCGCGGGTGCGAAGAACTCGGTCTTGAGATTCTCCGACACCGCTACGTCCAGCATGGTGTCGACGGCGTCCTTGCCGGTCTCTTTCGCCGCGAGGCGCAGCGTCATGCCCTCGAACTTCTTATTCTCGGGGGATTGGCATTCCGTGATGATTATCTCGTCGAAATAGTTGGTGATCAGACTCTCGCGCGGCATCTGCGCCTTGAGCGCGGCGCGGCGGCGAGGATCACCGAGTTTCCCGGTGCGCTCGGCAACGGTGCCGGTGGTTGCCTCGCGCCAGGCGTCGGAGTCGTCGAACAGGTTCCAGTCCTCGAACGTGAACGTGAGACCGGCGTCGGTGGTTGTTCCCTGGCCATAGACCGGCAGACCCTTCTGACGGCATCGTTCGAGCCACTTCATCGTATTGCGATGGCGATGCGGGAAGCGATCGTTCGTCACCAGTGCTTCGTACATTATGGGACGCCCGCTGACCTCGGCGATTTTCTCGAAGTGCTCCGCATCCTTCCTCGGATCCCAACTCGCCAGCGTCAGTTCCTGAAAGCCCTCGCCACGCTCGCCGAGTACTCGCGCCATTTCGAGGCAGGTCTCGTCATGCATCACGTCGGTATTCATCGGAGAGCCGTCAAAGTCGCGCTGGACCGCGCTCGGCCCGCCCGGAAGAAGCCGCTGCGCCGACCATCCGCAAGCGCCCGCATCCATTGCTTCATGAAGAATGCGGCGCATCGTGGCGTGTTCGTCGTCCGACGGCATGCGACCCGTCTTCGACTCCTCGATTCCCATGACGTAGCCGAGGACCGGATTCATCGGAACGTAAGGCAGCAGGTTGACGCCCTTCGGCAGACGGTCGAGCTTGTCCATGAATTGAGGATAGGTTTCCCAGTCGAACGGCATCGCGGCCTGCATCGCGCCAAGCGGAATCGCCTCGGTGCGGACCATCGTGAGCATCGCGCGCTCGGCTTCCCTGGGCCGGACCGGCGCAAAGCCGAATCCGCAGTTGCCGATCACGACCGAGGTGATGCCGTGATAGCCGGAAATCGTGAGGTAGGGATCCCAGAAGATCTGCGCGTCATAGTGAGTGTGCAGATCGATGAAGCCCGGAGCAACGATCTGTCCGTCGGCATCGACTACCTTCGCGCCCTGATGCGCAGCGATACGGCCAATTTTGGCGATCCTTCCGTTTTTGATTCCAATGTCGCTGCGAAAACGTGGCGCACGGGTACCATCGACCACCATGCCGTTTTTTACGACCAAGTCGAAATCCGCCATGACGAGCACCTCTCTTTGAAGGTTGACGCGGGCCGCTGTTCGCCAGTATCGATCCATCTCGCAGTAAAATACAAACCGATCGGTATGTCGGATTTTCCGCGGGCGATTCCGGGTATATTCGTGCGTGTGTTTTTTTCCGCTTTGCGCTAGTAGGAAGAGAGCACGGGACTCCGAGATCGTATCGGTCGTTGGTCGCGCTCGCGTCAGTCGCGACAGGAGTCTGCGCAACCGATTAAAGTGACAAGGAGATTTCGATGAAACTTTATTACTCACCTGGTGCATGCTCGCTCTCACCTCACATCGTCGCGCTCGAGGCCGGCCTTCCGGTCGAATTTGAAAAGGTAAACCTCGCCGAACACAAAACGGAAACAGGCGAGGATTACATGACGGTGAATCCCAAGGGCTATGTTCCCGCGTTGCGTCTCGACGATGGGAGCGTTCTCACTGAGGGTCCGGCCATCGTTCAGTATCTGGCGGATCAGAATCCGGCGAGTGGACTCGCGCCAAAGGCCGGCACGATCGAGCGCTATCGGCTGCAGGAGTGGCTCAACTTCATCGGCACCGAACTTCACAAGAACTTCGGGCCTTTGTTCAACAAGGCCTCGTCGGACGAGGCGAAAAATACGGCGAAGACCAACATCAACAAGAGATTGGCGTATATCAACGAGCAGTTGGCGAACCGTCAATACCTGCTGGGGAGCAAGTTCACGGTCGCCGATGCGTACGCCTTCACCATAATAAACTGGACCAATTTCGTCGGGATTGATCTCAAAGCATATCCGAATGTCGCGGCCTATCAGGCGCGCGTTGGCGGACGCCCGAAGGTGCACGAAACCCTGAAGGCTGAGGGTCTCGCGAAATAGCGTCAGCGTCGAAACCATCGACGGGCAAACTGGTTTGTTCAACCACAAGGTGCCGGGCGCGGCGCAGATTGACGAAACCATACCGATCGTTTAGGTAAGCCGAGACGAGGAACAATCGTTCTGGTCCAGGAGAAATGCTCTCATGATGACGGGCGAGCAATACAAGAAATCACTCGACGACAATCGCGAGACCTTCTTCGAGGGCGAGCGGGTACACCATCCGCTGACGCATCCGGTGCTCGGCGAATGCGTGGCGCGCGTGGCGGCCGGCTACGATCGCTTCTACTCGCCAGAGCCTGGCGCAGTCAGCCCGCTGATGGTGGTCCCGCACTCGGCGCAGGAGTTGCGCGAGCGCATCCCACTGCTCCACGAGTCCGACATTGTCGCCAACGTCACCTACCAATCCATCATGACGCTGACTACGGCTGCCACGCGGATCGCGGATACGCTGCCCGAATATGCCGAACGGATCCGCCGCTACGTCCACGACGCGCAGCGGCGCGACCTCCGCATCGTCGAGTGCATCACCGACGCCAAGGGCGACCGCAGTCGGCCGCCTGGCAAGCAGGACGACCCGGACGCATACACCCGTGTGATAGCGCGGCGCAGCGACGGCGTCGTGATCCGGGGCGCCAAACTTCACATCACCGGCGCCTCGCTGAGTCACGACTTGATGGTAATTCCGACCAAGGCGATGAAGCCCGGCGAAGAGGCCTATGCGATCGGATGCGCGGTGCCGGTCAACTCACCCGGGGTCAAGGTCATCGATACCAGCTTCGCGCCGCGTCATAGCGACGTGCGGACCTTTCCCGTTTCATCAAAGGTCCATATGCCGGAAGGCTTTGTAATCTTCGACGACGTATTCGTCCCCAACGAACGCATCTTCCTTGATGGCGCGACGCAACAAGCCTCAATCTTCGCGCACTCGCTCGGCCTGTGGGAGCGGCTCGGCGGCCTTTCCGCGATGGCCGAAGAGGCAGACCAGCTGGTCGGCTTTGCGCAGCTGATCGCCGAGGCCAACGGTCTCGCAGGGGAAGCGCACATCAGGGAGAAAATCTCCGAGATGATCATCCATGCGACGCTGATCCGTGCGGCGCTCGAGGCTGCGATCGCGAACTGCCATATCACCGACGAAGGCGCCTTCCCCGACGAGCTCTACACCAACGCCGGCAAGTATCACGGTGCGGCCAACTACAATCTGATGGTGCGGCATCTGCACGATATCGCGGGCGGGTCGATTCTTACCGCTCCTTCGGTCGCGGATTTCGAGAACGAAGTGACTGGGCCGCTGGTGCGCAAGTACATGGGGACGATGACCGGGGTCGATGGCGAATATCGCGCGCGGCTGTTCCATACCATCCGCGACCTCACCGCCGACTCGTATGGCGGATGGAAGGCCGTGACCAACGTGCAAGCCGGCGGCGGACTTTATGCGCAACGCATCGTGACGCGCCGCTACTACGACCTGAAGGCCGCGAAGAAAAAAGCTCTCCAGCTCGCGGGTCTCGACGCCCCGGAGAAGTAACCGCTACCGCAGGCTATTCGCTGATTCGAGTGCATTATCGCTGGAGATAGTGACTCATTGGCGGAGAGGGGGGGATTCGAACCCCCGAAACCCTTTCGAGTTTACACGCGTTCCAGGCGTGCGCCTTAAACCGGGCTCGGCCACCTCTCCGCTGGAAACCGCGATTATGCCATCGGGGCGAAGCTCCGCGCCACTTCCTTTCGAAACGGCATCGTGCGCGTGGCTTCGATTGGCTTGATTGTTCGCGCCGCGCCACAGTATACGGTCGGTCAGGAGCGAGCCCTCGCGCCGCTCACCACCAGGAGTAATAGAGCGATGCTGGAAACCCCGATTTGCGATTATTTTGGAATCAAGTACCCGATTCTGCTCGCCGGAATGGGCGGCGTGGCGATGCACAAGCTGGTTGCGGCGGTGTCCAACGCCGGAGGCTTGGGCGTGATCGGAGCGGCGTCGCTTTCACCCGACGAAATGCGCACCGAAATTCGCAAGACCCGTGAGCTCACCGATAAGCCCTTCGCCGTCGATCTGCTCGCGCCGATCCCCGATATGATGCGCCCGCATATGCCGGTCCTGATCGAAGAGAAGGTCCGCATCTTCGTGGCCGGACTTGCGGTGCCAACCGAGTTTATCAAGACGATGCATGAGCATGGGATGAAAGTCGTCGCGATGTGCGGCAAAGTGCATCACGGCGAAAAGGCGCAGGCCGCGGGCGTCGATGTAGTCGTAGCACAAGGCACCGAGGCGGGAGGGCATACCGGCGAGATCGGGATGCTGTCGCTGGTGCCGCAGATGATCGACGCGATCAAGCTGCCGGTGCTGGCGGCGGGCGGAATCGCCGACGGACGCCAGATCGCTGCCGCGTTGACGCTCGGCGCGCAGGGCGTGGTTATCGGAACGCGCTTTATCGCGACGCCAGAGGCGCAGGCCGCCGACGTCTATCGGCAGGCGATTCTAAATGCGCACGAGGACACCACGATTCGCACGCGATGCTACACCGGCAAGCCATGCCGCGTGATTCGCACGCCGTACGCGCTCGAATGGGAGCGCGACCCGTCGAAGATCAAGCCGTTCCCCGAACAGTCGATGATCTCGCAGCGCAACGGCGTGATGAACTACACCGGAACTCGCCGCGGCGAGGCCGATCCCGAGCGCACCTTCATGCCGACCGGACAAGGCGCGGGCCTGATCAAAGAAATTAAGCCAGCGGCAGAGGTTTTTGCCGATCTGGTTCGCGAGACCGAAGCCGCGTTCAAGACCGCGGCCGCGTTGATGACAGATCGCAGCGCGCGCCAGCATTCGGCTGCGCCTCCGCGTTGAGCACGCGACACGCGAGACAAGAGGGCGCCTGCCGCAAGCTTCCTTGACTGCGCGATCCCGCGTCCTTATGTTCTGTCTAGCAACGCTTCGGCGAGGAGAGTGTTTTCAATGTCCAGCGACAAGATTGTTCATGTTACCGACGGTAATTTCGAGCAGGAAGTCCTCAAATCCTCGACTCCCGTGCTGATAGATTTCTGGGCGCCGTGGTGCGGCCCCTGCAAGGCGATTGCGCCGATTGTTGATGAACTCGCGACCCAATACGAAGGCCGCCTGAAAGTCGTCAAGATGAATGTCGACGACAACCAGGACGTCCCGGCGCGTTACGGTATCCGCGGAATCCCCAACCTGATCATTATCAAGGGCGGCCAGGTGAAGGAGCAGATAGTCGGCGCGGTTCCACGCGCGCATCTGGTCAAAGCGGTCGATCACGCGCTCGAAGCCTAGCCCTATTTAGAAGCAGACGGTGACGCCGCGGGACTGGCTTCCGCGTGCGTCACTGTTTTTTCGGCCTCCGCAATCCAGTAACGCATCAGATTTTCGCGATTGTTCTCGTAAGCCTGCCGGGCTTGGTCCGGGATGTAACGCACCAGCGTGTCGTTGTACTCGACCAGCATCGGCGCCAGCTTCGAGTCGCGCAGGATTGATGCATCGGGCGGCAGTACCGCCGCCAGCAGGATCACCGCGATTCCCATCACGACGCTGATCAGCGCCGCGCCCAGCACGCTCCCGGCAAGCCGGTCGGCCCAACTCAGGTGCACTACCTGGATCAACCGAATCGCAGTGGTGCCGACCAGCTCGATCGCCGAGAAAATTATGATGAACACGATCACGTATCCGATAATCGAGGCCGCCGTCGCTCCCGCCCCGAACTCGTGCTGCGCGATCTCGCCGGCGCGCGAATAGTAGGCCGACGCGATTACGAGCGCGGCGAGCAACGCCACTGCCGAGGTGATCATCCGCAGCAAGCCCTGGCGCAGACCGTAGATCGCCCCCGCCACCACCACGCCGATCACCACAAAGTCGAATGCGTTCATCCGTATTGCGATGAGGCTACCTGAAGGGCGTGCCGGTTGCGACGCGCGGGTGCTTCTCCGCGACGCGCGCTGATGTGCTTAAATAGGACGCATGTCGTGGGTCTATATCGAGGATCTTCCGCGTCACCTCGGCGAAGAAGTCACGCTGCGCGGATGGCTCTACAACAAGCGCTCGAGCGGAAAGATCCATTTCCTTCTGGTGCGCGACGGGACCGGGCTATGCCAGTGCGTCGCATCGAAAGCCGACCTCGGTGAAGAGGCCTTCGCCGCCGCCGATCACATGGGCCAGGAAACTTCGCTCGAAGTGACCGGCACGGTGCGCGAGGACAAGCGCGCGCCGGGAGGCTTTGAGCTGACCGTAGCGAGCGTGCGGCAGGTCGCGCCGTCCGCCGATTATCCGATAACGCCCAAAGAGCACGGCGTCGCGTTCCTGCTCGACAAGCGCCATCTGTGGGTTCGTTCGTCGCGGCAGCATGCGATTTTGCGAATCCGCAGCGAGGTTGCACAGGCCTGCCGCGATTTTTTTGCGGAGCGTGGCTTCGTTTTGTTCGACGCGCCGATCCTGACGCCGACTTCGTGCGAGGGCACGACCAATCTTTTCGAGCTCGATTACTTTGAGGATCGCAAAGCGTACCTGACCCAGAGCGGACAGCTCTATGCCGAAGCCGGCGCGCTCGCGCTGGGCAAGGTGTACTGCTTCGGCCCGACTTTTCGCGCGGAGAAGTCGAAGACACGGCGTCATCTGACGGAATTCTGGATGGTCGAGCCAGAGGCCGCGTACTTCAACTTGAACGACGACATGGCGCTAGCCGAGGATTTCGTCTCCTACATCGTGCGCCGCGTGCTCGAGCGCCGCGCTGCCGAGCTCAAGACGCTCGAGCGCGATATCTCAAAGCTCGAAGCGTCGACCAGGACGCCCTATCCGCGAATCACCTACGACGAGGCGATTGAGCGCCTGAAAGCCAAGGGCGCGAGCGTCAACTGGGGCGACGATTTTGGCGGCGACGAAGAGACGATGCTCTCGAGCGAGTTCGATCGCCCGGTGATGGTGCATCGCTACCCGACCGTGTGCAAAGCGTTCTACATGAAGCAGGATCCCGGTCGGCCGGAAGTCGCGCTATGCGTCGATATGCTGGCGCCCGAGGGCCATGGCGAGATTATCGGCGGCGGACAGCGCGAAGACGATTTCGAAACGCTAAAGAGCAAAATTCTCGCGCACAAGCTGCCGCTCGAACCATTCGAATGGTATCTCGACTTGCGCCGCTACGGCTCGGTGCCGCACGCGGGCTTCGGCATGGGAATCGAGCGGATGACGGGATGGCTGTGCGGGATTCATCACATCCGCGAATGCATCCCGTTCCCCCGAATGATGGAACGCCTCGAACCGTAAAAACGTCCGGTAATAAAAAATCGGGCGCTACACTCGTGAGAATGCGCACCCGATTTTGATTAAGCTTGGGTTCGTTCTGTCAGTAGCCCTGCGCAGCACCTTGAGCGGCGGGCGCGAGGTCCGCGTAGCGTGCGGGAGGCGTCCATGGCGTCGCGAGCGCGTCGAAACCTGCGAATAGTTCTTCGAGGTCGCGCACCTTCGCCGTCTTCCTGATCATCTCGCGCACCATCGGAGGCTGATCGACGATCCGCTGCCGCAGCATCGCGCGCAGCGAGCGTTCGACCAGCGTGTCCACGGCGAGTTTGCCCGATATTTCCTTGCCGGTCTCTGTCAGCAGCGTCCGCGCCGAAATTTCCGACAGCGCGGTGCGCAGATACTCGACGTGGGGCGATTCGTCGGAGCGGATGAAGCGCACCAGGTCGGCTGCCGCGACTGGAGCGTCGGAGACTTCGGGGTCTGAGAGAATTTCCTCGGCCCACTGGAAAGTCGAGGCGGCAAAGACTTCGATCGCGAGCACGTTGACCATGAAGCGCAGCAGGCGCTCGACCGGTGCGCCCAGCTCGGGAAAGAGGGCGGGCGGCTCGCCGGTGCGGCGCGCGATAATCGCGGCAAAAATTTCAGGCGAAATCTCCGGATTCGACAGCGCGGCGTCGCGCGCCGCCTCCCACATCTGGCGATGACCGCCCTCTTCGCTCCATCCAGCTTCGTCGCGCGCGTGCGCCTCGAACAAGCCGCCGGTCAGATGCGCCAGCGCGGTGCCTTCGGTGCTTTCCTTGATGAAGCTCTTAAGAGGAGGGACCGGCAGGTCGCGAATTTGCGCGCCGAAGCCCTCGATGATCGCAATCTCGGTCAGCGAACGGATCATCGGCTCGCGCACGCCCTTGCGCAGCAGGTATTTCGCCTGCGCGACATTGGGTAGGCGTGGCGACACGGTGTCGGCCGGAATCTCGACCAGCGGCATCCCCGAGCTCGCGACATGCTGCTCCTGCCATGCCTTGATTGCGGGCACGCGCCACAGCGTTCGCGGCGAGACGTACTTGCCCTCGGCGTCGAAGCCGCCGTGGCATTTGACGCCCTTTACGATCAGCCGTTCTTTGACCGGAGGATTGGAAAGGATTTCTGCTTCGCTGAAGGAGAGCCTGGATTCATGCGACATGATCGAGTGACCTCTGCTGAACGCGCGCTGGCGCCTGATGCGCCGTTGCCTGCGGTGCTACCGCCTAACATACGTTAGGGCATTTCATCGAGTCAAACCGCTGCGACGGACGCCTGCGGGGCACGATGACTGCATCCCGCGCGGCAGTCTTTTGCGACAAGTCGGTCGTCTCGTTAGCGTACCGGCCATTGCCAGCCTATGAGCACGCCACGACCCCAGCAGCAGGCGCAGCAGCAAGCGATCGTTCAGCAGACGCCCGAGGCGCACGAGTTCTCGAGCGCGCGCAAGTGGATTATCGCGGTCTCGGTCATGCTCGGCACTATCCTAGAGGTGCTCGACAGCTCGATCGTCAACGTCTCTCTGCCGCACATGCAGGGCAGCTTTTCGGCCAGCGTGGACGAAATTGCGTGGGTGGTGACGAGCTACCTGGTCGCGGCCGGAATAATGATCCCGATGACCGGATGGATCGCCGAGCGCTTCGGCCGCAAGCGCTACTTCGTCATCTCGATCACGATGTTCGTGCTCGCCTCGGCGTTGTGCGGCATCGCGCAATCACTCAACCAGATTGTTCTGTTCCGACTCGCGCAGGGTGCGGCCGGCGCCGCGATGATGCCGCTGTCGCAGGCGATCCTGATGGAGACCTTTCCGCCGCGCGAGCAGGCGCTGGCCATGGCGGTATGGGGAATCGGGATGATGGTCGCGCCAATCATGGGCCCCACTGTCGGGGGCTATATCACCGACGCGTGGAGCTGGCGCTGGAACTTCTATATCAACGTTCCGATCGGCACCGCCGCCGCGTTCATGGTCTGGCGCTTCGTCGATGACCCCGCGTACATGAAGAACCGCCGGACGGGGCGAATCGATTTTCTGGGAATCCTCTGCCTGTTCGTTACGCTGGGGCTGGGCGAAATCGTGCTCGACCGCGGCGAGCGTGCCGACTGGTTCCAGAGCCCGTGGGTGGTGTACTCGACTATCGCCTGCGTCGTCGCGCTGATCGTGTTCATCTATCACGAGCTGCACACGGAAGATCCGGTGGTCGATTTGAGAATCCTGAAGGATCGGCGCTTCACGCTGCCGGTCACGCTGGTGATCTTCCTGACCTTCACCCTCTACGGAACCGCCATTTTGAATCCAGTCTTTCTGCAGGAACTACTCGGATACACCGCCTCGAAGGCGGGCCTGGTGATGGCGCCGCGCGGAGTCGGGACGATGTTCGCCATGATCATTCTGGGTGCTATGGCGCGCCGCGGAGTCGACATTCGTCCGCTGGTCGGAATTGGGTTCGTTCTGGTCGGCTTCGCGATGTGGTCGATGGCGGGGCTGAACCTGCAATCCGATATTACGCGGATCGTGTGGCCGACGGTGATCCAGGGAATCGGCACTGGATTGATATTTCCGGGACTGTCGGCTGCCGCGCTATCCTCGATGGAGAAATTCAAGATGCAGCGCGCGGCGAGCCTGTACGCCGTCACGCGCAACCTCGGCGCAGCGCTCGGAACCTCGTACCTGACGACGCTGCTAATCCATCGCCAGCAGGTCCGTCAAAGCTACCTGGTCGAGCACGTCTCGGTCTTCACACTGCCGCATCTCAGGCTTCCCGGCGCGCAAGGGATGGATTTGATGCACCAGTTCGCGATGGGCCAGAACCGCGGGATGGCGATGATCTACGGGATGTTGCAGCGGCAGGCGATGATGCTCTCGTTCAACGACATCTACCGGATGCTGGCGGGACTGATGATAATCCTGGTGCCGACGTTCCTGTTCCTCCAGCGCGATCGCCGCAACCTGCCCGTCGCGGAGCACTAGCTTCCCTGCACGTTGCCCGCCTCAGACCGCGCCGGCAGCGCCAGCGCTTCTTTCTTCGCGCCGCTTGGTGGTAGAAGAACGAAGCTCGCCTTTCTCTTTCGGGCTGGGTTAGAAATCAGAAAATTGGATGGGCGGTGCAATTCTCGAACCGTTCGCGCTGGAAGATTGCAACCATCGCGAACGCGACCCGGAGCGACAGGGAAAGGAATAGACCGCAATGGTTAAGATTGTTTACGTACTGGCGCGGCGCGCAGAGGTGCCTGCCGACAAGTTCTACGACTACTGGCTCAATTCGCACGGGCCGCGAGTGCGCGCTCACGCGAACGCGATCCACGCACGCAAGTACATCCAGAGCCATCTGATCGACACTCCTCTCAACCGCGGATTTCAAGAACCGCGCGGAATGCTCGACCCGGTGGCGGGCATTACCGAGGTTTGGTGGGACTCGACCGCGGATTTCGAGCGCGGTGGCGATGACCCGGCGCGCGCCGCGGCAACCCGTGACCTGGCCGAAGACGAGGCCAAGTTTATCGACATAACGCGCTCGCAATTGTTTCTGACCGAAGAACATACGATCTTCGATTACACCGGCAGCGCCAAGTTTGGCCCCGATGCGATCAAAGTCACCTATCTGCTCAGCAAGCGCGATTCGTTGACGATCGCGCAATGCCATCAGACCTGGCTCAACGATCATGGACCGCTGGTAACCAGCTTCGCGAAGGACATGCGCGCGGCGAAGTATATCCAAAGCCACACTGTCGCACCGGAGTTCAACGCGGCCGTAGTGAAGAGCCGCGGCTTTGCCGCACCGCTGGATGGAATCACCGAGGTATGGTGGAAATCGACGGACGACCTGACCGCTGGTTCCGCCACACCACGAGGCGCTGAAGCATCTACAAAGCTAATCGAAGACGAACGCCGGTTCGTCGAGATGTCGCGCTCGCGATGCTTCCTGACCCGGGAGCACGTTATCTTCGATTACACGAAGTAGCTCTGAGGACGCGTAGTCCGTACGGTGTTCGCTTCTGTCAGGCGGCGCGCGATGAAGCCGCGGGGCGACGCCCCAAGAAACGCTCCTCCAGCGCGGCCTTAGCTTCGGCCATCACGTCGCGGACGATTTGACCGGCCGGTTTGATTGAATCGATCAGCCCTGCGCTCTGGCCGCAGGCCATCCCGCCCTCTTCGATCTTGCCTTCGTAACGCGCCTTTTCGGCCAGCGGGAAGCCGTACTCGACCGACTGGATTGGAAACGGCCTAATTTCCGCCTCGCGCCCGACCCATGAGTCGGTGAACTTGTTGCGGATGAGCCGGCAGGGTTTGCCGGAATGGCATCGCGTGATGGTGGTGCCTTCTTCGTCAATTTCGACGATTTTGTTCTTATAATTCGCGTGCGCGAAGGCCTCGACCGAGGCGACGAAACGGCTGCCCATCCATACGCCCTCGGCGCCCAGAGCGATCGCCGCC
>JBAPSR010000278.1:0-3942 GCA_049281755.1 Binataceae bacterium (SeqCode) | reverse complement strand
GGCGTGACGAGCTTCCATCCCTGGTACTCGGGCGGAATCTGCAGCGCGTCGGCGCGCGGCGTGTAGCCGGTCTGCTTGGCCGCCATCGCCTGCAGGAACTCCGCTACTTCACCGTACGGAAAACTGGTCGGAACACCCGGCGCGAGCGCGCGGACCTCATCGAGCGGAGGCTGCTGCTCGCCCGCGATCAGCACGCGCCGGCGCATCCCGGCTCGATCGATCACTTTGAGCAGCGCGGGAATCACGCTGGGCACGATCTGCTTGGGTTCGATATTGAACCGGGCTTTCGGAAACGCTTCGAGCAGCTCGGCGAGGCGAGGAATTTTGATCCCGCGCTCGCGAAATGGATAGGTCGCTCCCCCGTCCGGCGAGAACGCGTAGCCCGCGTCGGCTGCCTGCACTTGCGCCAGAGTCAGCTCCGCGATCGCGCCGGCACGGCCGCTCAGCCGTAAAAGGTCGCTGTCGTGCGAGATGACGACCTCTCCGTCGCGGGTCATGTGCACGTCGAGCTCGAAGTATTCGGCGCCAAGCCGCGCCGCCGCCTCGAACGAAGCCATCGTATTCTCGGGAAACTCGCCGCTGGCGCCGCGATGCGCAAAAATCCGCGGCGGCGCCAAGCTGAAGAAGTCGCTGTCGAGGCTGCGCCGCATCGCGGACTGCTCTTTAGGAGATTACGGGGTTGGGTTCGATATCGCGCTGACGCGTATTACATCGCGCCAGCGGCGCTGGTCGATGAGGTCGGCATCACGTTGTCCTGCCGGGACGAGCGGCTCGAATAGCGACGGCCGCGCAAGTGCGAGGTCTTGCGCCCGGAATGATCGAGCGTCACGTGATACATATCGCCCAGCGCAGGCTTGCCCGTGTCGGCACTGGCGAATCGGTTGCCTAGGTCGGGCAGCTTTGCCAACGCGGATTCATAGCGCAGCTTCATATTGTCGAACAGCGCGACCATCCGCGGCGAGACCTGATGATTTACGCCCAGCTTCTCGGTCAGTGGGTTGACGTAGGTGCCCTGCTTCTCGAGCCCGAAGTGCAGATGCGGCCCGGTCGAGAGCCCGGTCGAACCGACAAATCCTATAACCTGGCCCATATGCACATACGAGCCCTGATGCACGTCCGGGCTGATGCGCTGCATGTGGCCGTAGATACTGGTCATTCCACGCTCGTGGTCGATTCGGACGCTGTTGCCAAGCTCGCCGGCCCATCCCGCCTGCTCGACGCGTCCGTCGGCGACAGCCTTGACGGGAGTGCCATAGTCGGCCGCTAGATCCACGCCGACGTGCGGACGGTAGATATGCAGCAGCGGATGATACCGATGGAACGAGAAGCCTGATGAGATGTATTTGAAATTCAGCGGGAAGCGCAGGAACTGGGCACCGAGCGCGTGGCCCTTTTCGTCATACAGATGAGGCAGGCCATGCTCGTCGCGAAACGCGTAGGCCTCCAAGGTGCGGCCGCCGAAGCGAATCTGCGCTGCCTGGACTCCGTCAACCAGGTGATAAGTGCCGTCCCGGCTGACTTTTTCCTCGTAAATCAACTTAATCGCCGAGCCGGGCCGAAGCCGATCGAGATCGTGGCGGTCGGCGAATGCATCTTCCAGCGACTCTACGATCGGGCTCGGAACCCCATGCTTCTCGGCGGCGCGCTTGAACGTGTCCTTGACCGCGAAAGCCATCCGGATCGGTTTTAGATAGTACTCGATCGGCGCGGCGTGGGCCTTCAGGACCATGTTGCCCAGGCTCGCCACGGTTACCGAGGTTTTCAGGTCAACGTCGTATTTGAACCCGCGCAGTTCGCCGGTTTCTGGGTCTTTGTAGAGGGTGAGCGGATGATCTTTGTAGAAATACCGGGTCGCGGCCGCCTGCTGAAAGATTCCGGCCCATCGATGGGCTTCGTCGCGGTCAACGCCTGCGTCCTCAAGGTAACCGGCGACAGAGGCCGAGCGCTCCAGGGTCGTGCTGATCGTGATTGCGGTGGCTGCGGGAATGGCGCTCTCAGCCTCAACCAGGTCGACGCCGGAATCGGTCCCGGCGACAATAGCCTCGAGGCCAGAGGGGGGCTGCACCGAGTCGCTGCGGAAAAAAAGATGCAGCGCCGCGATCGTTACGAGCACTCCCACCGTCAAGGCGGTCAGCGCACGCGAAATTCCATCCACAGTTCTCCCCCGAGAACGCATTGCGGGCAAGTTAAGCAATTCGGTCAGCGAAAGCAACCCATTGCGGTGATTTATTATCACAAGCATCCGGCTCGATAGCGGTCAGGGTAACGGGTTGGTAACATAAGGAACATTGCAAGATGACTATTGTTGCGGTTGATTTCGGAAAAAAGCGCATCGGACTGGCGATCAGCGGTCCCGAATTGACCGGCGCCTACCCATTAGGCACCGTCGAACGGCGTTCGATTGCGCTGGATCTCGCCGATATCGAGCATCGCCTCGCCGAACGCCAGGTCACCCGGATCGTCGTAGGCTTGCCGCTCAGCATGGACGGAAGCGAGGGCCCTATCGCCCGCGCCGCGCGAGCGTTCGCGGCCCGGCTGGGAGCGCATCTGGGATTGCCAGTCGATTTTCAGGACGAACGGCTCTCGAGCTTCGAGGCAGGGGAACGGATGAAGTCGTCCGCCGGCGGCAGGCGGCGCAAAGCGGCTCTGGATTCCGTCGCGGCCACCGTCATCCTGGAGGAATGGATCGAGGCTCATCGGCAAGCGCCGATCGAAGACGCGTAACGCATCTACACGCGTAAAGTTTTCCCAGAGCGTGACGGCCCGCCCCGGGCCATGATAAAGGCATCGCGCCAGATGCCACGTCTTGGAAAACTGCTCGGATTGATCATTCTAGCCGCGGCTATCGGCGCGGGAGTCCTCGCGGTCACCTTCTACTGGCTCGCTCCGACCGAGGTTTTCGCTCCGCCGCGGATGCTCACGATCGCGCCGGGGCAATCGTTTCGCGCGGTCGCGCGCGCTCTGGCCGAAGCGGGTATCGTGCGCAGCGGCACGGTTATGCTGCTGTATGGCGAAGCTACCGGCGACGCGCGCCGGATCAAGCCCGGGGACTATTCGTTTCGCGGCGGCGAGCGGATTCCCGACGTGATGCGCCATCTGGTTGCGGGCGATTTTATCGTCGTGACAATCGTGATTCCCGAAGGACTGACCGTCCATCAGATAGCAGAGCGTCTGTCGGCCGCCGGACTGGTGTGCCAGACCGAATTCGAGGACGCCGCGCTGCACGGCGCAATCGTTCGTGCGCTCGGGCTTATGCCGCTGGGCGCCGAGGGATACCTGTTTCCCGCAACCTACAAATTCTCGCCGCGGGTTACGATCGACGGGATCCTGATCGCGATGCTCACCCGCTTCTATCGGGTGCTGACGCCCGCGGTCGAAGAGCGGATGTTCGATCTCGGGTTGACCGCAAGGACCACGGTCACGATGGCTTCGATTATCGAGAAGGAAGCCAAAGTTTCCGGCGAGCGCGGGCTTATCGCGGGCGTATTCTATAACCGCTTGCGAATCGGGATGCCGCTTCAATCTGATCCGACTGCTGAGTATAGTCTCGATGGAGCCGGGTCGGCCGCGGCCGCGGTGCGAACTCCAAGCGCGTTCAACACGTACGAGCGCGCGGGTCTTCCGCCGGGACCGATCGCCAATCCTGGCCTTAGCTCAATCGAGGCCGCGCTGTATCCCGCGCCTTCCGGCTATCTCTATTTCGTGGCGCGCGACGACGGAACGCATGTGTTTTCCAAAACGTTCGAGGAACACAAGCGCGCGATCCTGGCGCTCAAGCGCACCGCCGAGCGCGTGCCGGCCGGGCGTCAGCCGGGCGCCGAACATCGCGCGAATTAGGTCAGATAGGCTATAGTAGGGGATCGTGCCAAATCCGGTAGAGATTCTCGGCCGCGCGCGCAACCGTATCGCCCAAGTCGCGGCAATTCGCACGCTCGCGTATGC
>JBAPSR010000277.1:0-7407 GCA_049281755.1 Binataceae bacterium (SeqCode) | reverse complement strand
AGATACTGAATCGAAAGATAGAGCACGACGCCCAGGATTATCGCGGAACCGAGCTCGAACCATGCCGAAGCGGAAGTCTGCTGACGCTCCGCATCGACGTTGGCGCGCGCAACCTCATTGGTCAGATCGGCGAAAATCTCATAGTTGCGTGCCTCGGCGCCGTAGGCCTTTACGGTTTTGAGATTCTGCAGATGATCGGCGGTGACGGCGAACAGCGAATTGGTGGTCGCGGACAAATCCTGGCCGGTCTGTTCGAGCGCGCGCGAGCGGCCGCGCAACGCAGCCGCCAGGATCACCGCGCAGGCGACGACTATCGCGGTCATCGCAGGCGCCAGCCGCAACGCGATCAGCACGTAGAGGCTGGTCAGAATCACGTCGCCCGCAAGCATCATCAGGTGAAACGCCGCCTGTCCCGCGCGGGAGAGCTCGGCGGTCAGCGCGTGGATAAAGTCCGAGGTCCGGCTGCGGCATACGTAGAGCCAGCTCGCGTTCGAGATCGCGCGATAGAGCTCGAGCCGCATCCTGACTTCGAAGCGCTGCTCGGCGGCATAGATCGCGATGCTCTGCAGCCGCCCGAGCAGCGTGCGGACGCCTATCAGCACGACGAAGATCGCGAGCAGAAGAGCGAGCGTGGGACGCAATCCCGCGGCAGCGAACCCGCCGCTGACGATGTGCGCGATCCGGCCTGCCTCGCCCTGATGGGTCAAATCGAGGCCCGCGACCTGGAGCAAAGGAAACAGCATCAGAACGCCGATTCCTTCGGTGAGCGAAAACGCGATCATCAGAGCGAGCGCGCCTGCAAGACGCCATCGTGCAGCGCGAATAAGGGCGCGGGTAAATTGGACCAGCGTCGCGCTCATTTGTCCGCCGCGATCGTGCTTTGGGGAGCGCGCGTGCGCATCAACAGCCGCGGCCCATGATCGATTGCCAGACGGATCGGGCGCAGCGCCCAGTAGAGCGGGTAAAGCGGAGGCGGAAGCCGCAGGAATTCCCAATCGTCGATGGTCGGGCGCAATCCGCGATCCGCGCAATAGCGAACGCGCCGGCCGACGCCCTCGATCGCAGCGAGCGGAACCAGCCATTCGCTGAACAGTCCCGCGCGCACCCCGGTTGCGGCAAACATCCGCGACTCGACACGAAGCGCGAGTCGGATCACGCGCGGGTCGGCACGCGCGGCTGACAAAATCCGCGCGGGGATCGCGACGCCCGCCAACTCCGCGGCGAGCGTCGCGCCCAGCAGAAGCATCCGCGTGCATTGCAGGCGCTCTGCCTCGGCCGCAACTGAGTCCCAATCGAATCGTTCTTGCGCGGCAAGCGCCGCAATATCGCAGATCGGGCGCATAACCGGCCATCCGTGTTTGGTGGCATGCGCGACGAGAAACAGCATCGCGTCCGCCGGCGCGAGCGTCGCGATTTCCGCGCCCTCGATCGCGACGCGAATCGCGCGCGACCACAGCGCATCGCCGTCCGGTGCGAACGGAAAATAACCCGGCACCAGGCGCCAGTGAACGTCGATCAGATCACTACCGTCGGCACTGGCGAATTCATCTTCCGAGCCGCGAAAGAATCCGCCGCCGGGGCGGTCGCGCTCGTAGCGGCGCGGAAGGTATCCGGCCTCGGAAAGTAGATCGGCGGCGCGCGGAAGATCGCGTTCGTGAATCAGGAGATCGAGATCGGTAAATTGGCGCAGCGCCAGGTTTCGGTAGGTTGCGACCGCCAGCGCCGGACCCTTTAACGCGATCGATGCGATGCCCTGACGCTGGAACGCTGATACGACCCGGACCAGTTCGCGCGCCAGCCGCAGGTTGCGCAGCGCGTTGGCGGTATAGTCCGCGCGCCACGCCGCCATCGCGCGCGCAGGCATCGCGTCGGGAGCGTGATCCGCGAAGAACCGGTACACGAGCGGCATCACGCCGTGCCAATTCGCAATTCGGCGAAGTTCGTCCCAATCGGGTTTTCCGGCCGCAAGGGCGCGCGCGCGCGATCTGGAATCCACGCTCTGCGGATTCGCGATAGAGGCGAGGACCAACCGCGCTTCGACGCTCAGGGTTGCGCCGGTTTGATCTTTCTTTCGCGGCATCGTGGTAGCTCAGAGTACCGAAGGCTCAGAATACTCGCCGCGTGCGCGGCCAAGAAGCCGTACTAGCGGCTGCTCAAGTCGCGCAGGATCGCTTGGCGCACGGCAGGCAGCGCGTCGAAGTCATCTGGGATCAGCACGCGACGCACTGGAATTTCGGATGCGACCCGCTGCATCACGCGGAAGTGGCGCTCGAGCATCGACTGGTCGCGAACATTGAGTGGAAACGACGCCGAGACCAGCTCGATCAGTGCGTCACGCGGGGCTAGCGCCTGTACGGCAGGAACGCGGATTTTCTTGCGTCCGCTTCGTCCTCGCACCAATCGATAGATGCGCTTGAGTGGAACAGGACGCCCGGGAAACCGCGCGACGCATTCCCGCGAGAGCATTCGCACCTTCGCGGTGTAAGCCGCCACCGGCATCGCGGCCGAAGCGTCGGCACCAAGAGCCTGCGCGGAATCATTCCATAGGCGAAATCCGGGATAGGCCGGGACCGCGCGGATTCCCCGACGTTCCTCGAGCACCAGGCAATCGTCCCCAAGCGCGCGATAGCCGGCCAACAGAAAGCTCGCAGCCAGGGTCGATTTTCCCGCGCCGGGAGGACCAAGAAACGCGATCGCGCCGCCGCGCACCATCACGGCGGTGGCATGAATCGCCTCACGCCCGCGCAGATTCAGAACCATCGGAAAAACCTGATCGAGCAGCAGATGGCGCACGGAGCTGAGTGGCGTCCAGGGCGCGCGCCGCACGCACGCGATCTGGCATCCGTCACTGGTGATGAGGAAGTCGGCCTTCCACAAAAAGCGCAGCAGGTAACCGCTGCGAACGCGGCTGCACGTGAGCCAACGACGTTGCTCGTCCACAGTGCGGGTGAACAGAACCTCGAGTGGCCGGAGCTTTGCCGTGCGGGCGGATATCAGGCGAATGCGAACTTCAGGCGGCGCGGAGTTTTCGCGATCCGCTGCGCCCGCGAGCTCCGGCAGCGCAACGTCAGACGCGAAGCTTAAGCCGTAGGCTCGATAGCGCAATGCGGGCAACCGGTCTGCGGTAAGCCCCTGCGCGCGACGGCGCAGGGCTTCACAAACGAAAAGGGTGGCGTTTCGGCCACCCTTCTCGGACGCAGCAAATCAAGTTCGATCAGTTTTCGGATGAATGACGCTCGAATGCCTTAGAGGCACGGCGCAGACATCATGAAGCCGGTAAAGCTGTCCATCGGCAATGCCGAGCCGTTGATCGCCGTGAGCTTGGTGATCGCTCCATACTCGATCAGCCGAGGCGACACATACTGCCTCTTCCCGCGGGTCGCTTTAGCCTTATCCTGCGGTGCTTTATCGGACGCCTTGGCCATGATCCCCTCCTCACAATCCTCGATTACACTGGTGATTTATCAGAGCCGGATAGTGCGGTCAATTCATTGTTGCCTATCAAAGGCTGTGGCTGCATATGAGGAATCTATACTGACCGCTACAGACCCGCTATGGCAATTTAGATTCACCAATTATTGATTGGTTACGAGACGCTGAATGCGCCTTATTTATCGCGGGAAGCGCCCAGAAGCCGCCCAGCACCGCCGTATGGAATGACCACCTCGGCGACAAATTGCGAGGCGCTCGCGGCATTCGCAAACAAGTCTGGATGCCGCCGGAGGAGTTCGCGTTCGATATCGGCCACCGTCCGGATGCCATCGAACAGGTCGATCACGGTACGCCGCGCGGTCCCCCACGGCGTCAGCGCGGGGACAAACTCCGGGCGGGTTTTGCGCAGATCGTCCAGCGGCGCCAGCATCCCCTGCAGAGTCGAGTGATTCGATCGCATCCGCACGACGCCCTTGCGATCAGCAACCTCGAAACGCCACGCGACCATGATCTGTTCGTAGGTGATGCTCATCGTAACGGTTACGCGGTCGCCCTTAGCAACCCGAACAGGAGCGTTGATCGGGAAGAATACGCGGCGGCGATTTATTCCATTTTTTGCGATCGGAGAGTTGGTCATGACGACGCCGGGCGCGAGTTCGGAAGAGAAAAATCCGCCGACTCCGTGCAGGACGCCGGGAGTCGTAATCTTGAGCGCCACTTCGCCCTTGAACGTGCGCGGCGGGTTGAGCGGATCGATCGACGCGAACCGCGCCGGCTGGCCAAGGAAGCGGGCGCGTTCAAAGCCGATCGGATAACCGGTGTTACGCGCGACAATAGCTGCGGGAGAGAAATCCAAGCCCGCGCGGCGAGCGTCCCAGAACTCAACGTTGCGGTAGGCCTCGGGATAGGTAACCGGCGCGAGCCACTGATCGATGCGGCGCGGAATAGATCGGCCTGCGGGTTTTAGCATTCGAACTCCGCCGTCGCGAAAAAATTCCAGCACCCCGGCTTCGAAGCCAAAATGTCCAATCTGGTCGGCAAGCAGAACATCGGCGCGTTCCGGCAGCGACACCCGGGTCGAGGGGCCGTGAACATGCACAATCCTGTCCGCAAACCCGTTGGCGGCTGCGATTTCGCGCGCGAGATCGATTATGCCGCCGCTTTCGATCGCGTAGACTCGCGCCGCGCCCGCCTGGCACGCTAGCATCCCTAGAATCCCGGTTCCGCTGCCGAGGTCCACCACGACGTCGCCCGGGCGGACAACCTTGTTGATCGCCTTGCGGAACAGTCCGAGCCGGGTTTCGTCGGACAAGTACTGGCGGTGCTCATCGAGGATCATCGACATCGCGGTCTACATTCCTTGAGGTCTGATTGAGGTGACGATGCTCAGTCGGCGACGGCGCGAAGCGAGTTTTCAGGCGCGCTGATGTGCGCATTCACGAACACATTCTTGAACCACAACTCGATCGCGAACGCCATCCAGAGCGGACGTGCGTTAACCATATAAAGCGGATCGCCAGCGCGAAACAGCCGGATCATCGCAGCATAGTTCTCGGTCAACCATGCGCCGCTGAACCATCCCATGCGCACGGTCTCCATCGACTCGAAGGCTCGTGCGCCACCTGCCTTCGCTAGCGTTCCGGGAAAGCAGCTCGCATAGGTCGCTTTGACTCGGCGCGTCCGGATTTCTTCGGGCAGAACACCGCGCATCGCGTTGCGCACGACGTATCGATCGACACCGTCGCGGGTGCGCTGCTCCTCGGGAATCGCGAGAGCGAACTCGAAGATGCGGCGATCGAGAAACGGATGCCGTCCGTCGAGGCCGCGCACCGCCATCCAGCGGTCGTTCATTTCGAACGGATGCGCCAGCCATCCGGCGGTGAAGGTGTGGAAGATGTCGCGTTGCGCAAAGGTCGGAAATTTTGGCGCTGGTTCCTCGACCCTCACCCGCTGCGCCAAGTCGATGCGTTGCGCGAACTTTTGCGTGAGCGGATTGGTGAAGGGAGCGTTGGGCAGCAGCCAGTGACGCGCAAGCAGGCGTGCGCGGCGGGGAACGAACGGCCACACTCCGGAAATGAAAAGCGTTCCAAGCGGAGCCACAAATGGATCGGTGCGCGACAGCGCGTAGTCGAGCCGCAGCCGCGCGGCGATCGCGCCAAGCTTCAGTCCGCGCAGCATATCCGCGTAGGCGTACGCGCTTCCGGTCAGCCATTCGTCGCCGCCGACGCCGGTCAACCGAACGCGAAAATCGCCGCGCGCAGCGATCAGCGAATCGTAGTCACCCATGGCGGCGTTCGGATAGTCGGGCAGGTCAAGGTAATGACGGCACTGCGCGGCGAGCGTCGCGTAGTCGGCGTCCGCCGGCTCGACGACCGTCGCTCGCACGCCGGTTTCGCGCTCGACCGCCGCGAGGTAGTGAGTCTCGTCGGAATCTGGATGCCGCGCGAGCGAGGCCGCCTCGATTTCCGCGGACTCCCCGCCGCCGTGCAGAATCTGAAGCGCAGTGCACAAGATCGACGAAGAATCGAGGCCGCCGCTCACATCGATCATGACGCGGCCCGACGCGCGCAGCCGCGCGCGAACCGACTCCGTGAAGATCGCGCGGAAATGCTCGGCGTACTCATCGTCAGAGTCATACCGGATTTCCGCCGCTGGATCGGGATCGTAGTAGCGCCAGATCCTGAAGCCATCGGCCGAAACCATCAGCGCGTGCCGCGGCGGCAATCGCAAGATTCCGCGAAAAATCGTCTCCTCGCGATTTGCGGGCATCTGGACGGCAATCTCGCCGATCATGCCTTCGTTGGGCGCGCGCGGCACGCGTGGATCGGCAAACAACTGATGCAGCTCCGACGCACATAGAAACCCATGCTGCCCGTGATGATAGTAGAACGCCCGCACCCCAAAGATATCGCGCGCGCACAGCATCCGGCGCCGCACACCATCCCAGATGATGAATGCGAAGTCTCCGATGATCCTTCGCGGCGCCTCGGCGCCCCACGCCTGGTAGGCGCAGAGCACGAGTTCCGCGTCGGTGTCCGCGCGCGGCGCGAAACCCGCGTCGGTCACCGCTTGGGAGAGTTCATCGCGGTTGTCGACCCGGCCGTCGAGCGTGAGCACCATCTGCCCGCTCTGGTCGGCAAGTGGCTGCGTTTCGCCTTTCGACTCGGGCGTGGAATGGAGCATCGCATGCCCAAGCGCGATCGGCCCGGAGACAAAACGACCGAAGCCGTCTGGGCCGCGATACGGAACTGCGGCGAGCATCCGCTCCAGGACAGCGGCGTCAGCCGGTGCGCCATCGAGATTAAAGATCGCGGCTAATCCGCTCATCTAGCAGCGCGCGGTCATCGCGAGGCGCGGCGTTTAGGCGAAGGTTGACGCCGCGACGCCGACGCAGGCGCGTCCTTGGATTGCTCGATCTCGACCAATCCGCGTCCGCGAAGATCCTCGATCAACGCGTTCAGATCGGCCGCGATCGCATCGGGAGCGGCGTCGAATTCAATCGCAATCGCGGCGACGGCGGCATCGACCGATCCATTTTCGGCCAGCAATTGCCACATCCGCGCGCCGGCACCGTCGAGTCCGAAAATTGTCTCGCTGGTAGCGTCGCTGATTAGGATCTCGTCGGCGACCTTGCGCCACAAAACGTCTTCGCAAATCCGGATCTTCATCGCATTCGACCTGTGTTTCCTCCGCTCGTGTTCATGCCGGATGCTTTGAAGACTTGCCCGCGCGATGCGCGGTCAGCATCACGTAGTTGTCGAGATCGAAGTCTCCGATAATCGGGCGCCCCGCGCTTTCGAGCCATGCGTGAGCACGAAGCTGCCCGTCGGCTGTGCGAGCAACGCCGATCTTGAGCTCGCCGTCGTAGCCGAAGGCGCCAAGCATCGCTTCGGTCGCGAGTGCGCGCACCAGGCAATTGCGTCCGCCGGGAACGTAGGCGCTCGCGACGGTTATCGACCACGCGATCCGCTCGCG
>JBAPSR010000276.1:0-6448 GCA_049281755.1 Binataceae bacterium (SeqCode) | reverse complement strand
CGAAGCGACAATCGCGTACGAAATGAACGCCTACGCGAAAGCGCCGCGCGGTTTTTTTCCCGATGAGACGCTTACGATCCTTGACCGTACATTGTGACAAGATTACTTTCATGTTGTTCAGCTTCCGGAGAATCCCATGTTGGTCACCGGAAAAATTACGCCCCCCTTAATCCGGTGACGGGTACTTCGAAATCTGGCAAAAGAGGCCCCGCGCAATAAAAGGCGTGGGGCCTCTTCCGTTTTCTGCCGTGAAGTGCGGGGGCGATGAGTACCGTATTTTCAAGCCGAGCCCCCGGTCGTCATTTCGACCGAAGGGAGAAATCCCGAGGCGGCCATGCTCGATGCCAACATCACATGCAGAGGCCCTTCGCCCGGGATTCCTCGCGCGGCAGCCACGCGCGGGAATGACAATCGCACCTGTCTTCGTAGGGGCGGCTCGCGAGCCGCCCGTCTTTCGCGTCGCCTGTCGCTACACTGCGGCTTTCATCCCGCGTGGTGGGTCCGTCGGACCCGTGAAAGTCCGAGCCCGATAACGGCGGTGTTAGCGCGTATTGTCCGGCGTGATAAGTTGTACGATATGAAGCGCAGGACAATTGCGGTTCGGCTCGACGACGATCTGAAATCGTTGCTCGATCTGATTTGCCGCAAATCGGGGCGCACCAGTAGCGAAGTCGTGCGCGATGCCTTGCGGCGCTATCTCGCGTGCGCCCGCTTCGAGGAGCTGCGGCGCAGGATCATCCCATTCGCCGAAGCACGCGGCATTTTGACCGACGAGAACGTATTCAAGACCCTCTCGTGAGAGTTTTCCTTGACGCGAGCCATTTTGGCGTGCTCGGCGCGCTGTTGTCGGCAAACACCCGATGATACCTTCAAAAATTCCTAACCGCTCGCGATGAAGCTCTACGAACTCGACTACGATCTGCCGCCTGAACTGATCGCGCAGTACCCTCTGGCCGAGCGCGATCAGGCTCGCATGCTGGTTATCAAGCGGCGCTCCGCGATGCGCACGCATTCGCGCTTCTACAAGCTCGCCGACCTTCTGCGCGAGGGCGACCTGCTCGTCCTCAACGACACTCGCGTGCTGCCGGCGCGCCTCTACGCGCGCAAGGAATCGGGCGGACGCGTCGAGCTGCTGTTCGTCCGTCCGGTCGAGGAACCCAAGGGCGGTTGGCTTGCGCTCGCTCGTGCGCCCCGCGGCTTCATGGTCGGCACGCGTCTGATACTCGCGGACGCACGCGAGCTGCGCGTCGTGGCCATCTCGGAAGACCATCGCCTGGTGATCGTCAGCGAGGACGGCGCGCCGCTCGAAGAGATCCTGAACATCTCCGGGATGCTTGCGCTGCCGCATTATATCCGGCGCGAGGTCGGAGCCGCGGACCTGGACGACTACCAGACCGTGTATGCGCACACGCCCGGCGCGATCGCCGCGCCGACCGCGGGGCTGCATTTCACCGAACGGGTGTTCACCGATCTGGCCGCCGCCGGAATCCGGGTCGCGCGGATCACGCTGCATATCGGCCCGGGCACCTTCGCTCCGGTGCGCGAGGCCTTAGTCGAGGGCCATTCGATGGAAGCCGAATGGTTCACGATCGACGCCGCCGCGCGCGACGCGATCGAGCATACCAAGCGTATCGGCGGCAGAATTATCGCGGTCGGCACCTCCAGCGTGCGCGCGCTCGAATCATGGGCGATCACCGGGGAGCCGGAAGGCGCAACCGGGCTCTTCATCTTTCCCGGATTTCGCTTCAAGCTGGTGGACGCGATGATCACCAACTTCCATATGCCGCGCACCACCGTGCTCGCGCTGGTGATGGCGCTGGCCGGCCGCGAGACGATCCTTGCCGCATACGACGAAGCGATTCGGCGCAAATACCGGTTTCTAAGCTACGGCGACGCGATGCTGATCCTCTGATGGGCGGGCCGATCCAGTTCAGCGTCGCCGCGTCCGACGGTCTCGCTCGCATCGGCGAGATCGTCACCGCGCACGGCGCGATCGCGACGCCCGCATTCATGCCGGTCGGCACGCGCGCAGCGGTCAAGGCGATGGCGCCCGACGAGTTGTGGGGGATGGGATTTCGGCTGGTGCTCGCCAACGCCTATCATCTGCTGGTGCGTCCCGGTCCCGAGTTGATTCACGAGCTGGGCGGCGTGGCGCGCTTCATGGGATTCCCCGGCGCGATCCTTACCGACTCGGGCGGCTTTCAGGCGATGAGCCTTGCGAAGATCAACTCGATCGACGAAGGCGGAATCCGCTTCCGGTCTCATCTCGACGGCGCCGCGGTGACGCTCACACCCGAGAGCGCCGTCGCTCTGCAAGAGGCGCTCGGCTCCGACATCATGATGTCGCTTGACGAATGCACCGCGTTCCCAGCCACGCATGAGCGCGCGCTCAAATCTCTCGAGCTTACCGCCAGGTGGGCCGAGCGCGGGCTGCGCGCGCGCCAGAGCGCGACTCAAGCGCTCTTCGGAATCGTGCAGGGAGGAGTCTATGCCGACCTGCGCCGGACCAGCGCCGCGCAGATCACGGCGCTCGAGTTCGACGGCTTTGCCGCGGGCGGACTCTCGGTCGGCGAGCCCAAGGAAGCAATGTACGAGATGGCGGCGCTCAGCGCCTCGATGCTGCCGGCCGATCGTCCGCGCTACCTGATGGGGGTCGGCACGCCGGCCGATCTGCTCGCCGCGATCGGCATGGGCTTCGATATGTTCGATTGCGTGCTGCCCACGCGCAACGCGCGCAACGGGTCCGCCTTCACCAGCGCGGGTCCGCTTTCGATCAAACGCGCGGCCTTCGCGCGCGACGACCGCCCGCTCGACGGCGGATGCGGATGCCGCCCGTGCCGGACGCTCTCGCGGGCCTATTTGCGCCATCTATTTTTATCCGGCGAGATACTCGCGGCGCGGGCGCTAACGGAGCATAATCTTCACTTCTACGCGCGCTTGATGGAGGGGGCCCAAGCTGCTATCGCATCTCGGACCTTCTCTGCTTATGCAAATTCAATGAATGCCGGCTTTGCGGCGGGTGAAGCCGCAAGCCACGCCGATGGATGAGGACTGATGTTTTTCGAGGGAATCGCATACGCACAGACCGCCGCGGCCGGCTCGGGTAATCCGAGCCAGCAGGTTTTCCTGACCACCGTCATCCCGCTCGCGCTGCTGTTTGGAATTTTCTATTTCCTGCTTATCCGTCCGCAGACGCAGAAGGCCAAGCAGCACGACCGGATGCTCAAGGATCTCAAACGCAACGACGAAGTCGTGACCACCGGCGGCCTGATCGGACGGATCCACGAGCTGGGCGACCGCGTGGTGACCCTCGAGATCGCGAACAACGTGCGCGTGCGCGTCGAGCGCACGCAGGTCGCGTCGCTTTCAACCGCCGGCAAGACGGCAAAGAAAGACTAAATGAAGCCCGCGCTCCGGTGCCGGCGCTTTATCGCAAGGTGATAACCAAATTCCGTGGAAGCACAATCTTTCGCACCAATCCTGATTCTGCTCGCGATTAGCGTGGCGTTTCTCTACCTCCACTTCACCGGAGGCAGCGGGCTTACGCGCATGTAC
Source organism: Binataceae bacterium (SeqCode) (assembly GCA_049281755.1). Classification (GTDB taxonomy): domain Bacteria; phylum Desulfobacterota; class Binatia; order Binatales; family Binataceae; genus JBARDN01. The sequence goes on along the minus strand of JBAPSR010000276.1, from coordinate 2,893 downwards.
CTGGCCGCGCTGCTGGTCATCGTGTCGCTGGTCATCATGCTGCCCAGCTTCAACGTTCCGCTGCCCGACTGGTGGACCGGATGGCTCGGCGGCACCAAGATTCAGCTCGGACTCGATCTGCAGGGCGGGACCCATCTGCTGATGCAGGTGAAGCTGGACGACGCGGTCCAGACGCAGCTTCGCCGCCGCGCCGACGATATCAAGCGCGAGCTCAAGGACAACAAGCTCGACCTCGGCGGTATCGCGATGGACGCGAGCGGCAACCCGGTGGTGAAGCTCAAGAGCAGCGACGAGCGCAGCGCGTTTCTCGACCTGATGTCGAAATCGTTTCCCGACCTGATCGTGTCGAGTGCAGCCGAGGCAAGCGGCGGTCCGGCCTATGGGATCGCGTTTCGGCCGCGCGATTTGCAGCAGATCAGATCCAACGCGATGGACCAGGCGCTCGAAACGATTCGCAATCGAATCGATCAACTGGGTGTGCGCGAGACTACCGTGCAGAAGGAAGGCGAGGACGAAATCCTGGTCCAGCTTCCGGGTATCCAGGATCCCGAACGCGCCAAGGAGCTGATCGGCAAGACCGCGGTGCTCGAGTTCAAGCTGGTCGATAGCACTCACAGCGTGCAGGACGCGATCCAGAACGGTCCGCCGCCGGGCGACGAGATTCTATACGGGCCGGTCGATCGCGGCGGAAAGACTCCGTACCTGGTCGAGACTCCCGTACTGGTCAGCGGCGACGTGGTCACCGACGCGAGCGTGCGTCCGGGCGGGCGCCTTGAGGGGCCTTACGTCTCGGTCGATCTCGACGCGCGCGGCGCGCAGATTTTCGACACGATCACCGCGGAGAACGTCGGCCGCGAGCTGGCGATTATCCTGGACGGCACGGTCTATTCCGCGCCGGTGATCAAGGAAAGAATTCCCGGCGGCCACGTCCAGATAACCGGCCGCTTCTCGTTCGAGGAAGCGCATGACCTCGAGATCGTGCTGCGCTCGGGCCGGCTGCCCGCGCCGGTCGAGATCGAAGAAGAGCGCACGGTAGGACCGTCGCTCGGACGCGACTCGATCAGACAGGGCGAGATGAGCTTTGTGATCGGCGCGGCCGCCGTGCTGATCTTCATGGCGTTCTACTACAGCGGCGCCGGGATCCTGGCCGACTTCGGACTCTCGCTGAATATTTTGCTGCTGGTGTGCGTGATGGCCGCGATGCAGGCGACGCTGACGCTGCCCGGAATCGCGGGAATTGTGCTCACGCTCGGGATGTCGGTCGACGCCAACGTGCTGGTCAATGAACGAATGCGCGAGGAACTTCGCAACGGCAAGACCACGCGTGAAGCGGTCAAGCTCGGCTATCAAAGAGCGTGGTCGGCGATTCGCGATTCCAATATCTCGACCTTCGTCGCCGGCCTGATCTTGTTCCAGTTCGGCACCGGGCCGGTCAAAGGATTCGCGGTGACGCTGTGCGTCGGCGTTCTAACCGGCCTGTTTTCCTGCATCGTGGTGACGCGGGCGTGGTACGACTATCTGATATCAATACGTCGATTAAACACAATTAGCGTCTAATAACATCATTTGGGCTATCAAATCCGAAATTCGTACACGTAGTCCTCGCAGCGGCCTTCATCAAAGCGTAAACTTGACTTCATCAAGCGGGCTGGGTTACAAAGGCCCGTTCCAATCCTAATCCGGAAAGGCGTCTTGTTGGACTGATCTTGTTGGACTGAGATGGCCGATAAAGACGACATACTACTTAATTCGCGCGAGGTCGCATTCCTGCTCGACCTCAGTCCCGACACGGTAAATGAATTTGCGCGCCGCAATATTATTCCGGCGTTCAAGAAGGGGCGGCAGTGGCGCTTTCGCCGCCGCGATATCGCATCGGTGAAGCGCCAGCTTCGGGGAGTCAACGCGGCCGCGTAAGCGCGCCGATTCTCGTAACGACAAGAGCGAGAGCAACGCCATCGCGTGCGGATTTGGTAATCCGTTTCGCCTCGGCCTGACCAAGAGGTGTTTCGGCAATGGCTGAGCCGCACGAAAGCCGCATCTATTCGGATTTTGCCCGTTTCTACGACGCGGTTTTCGTCCGCGCTTTCCTGGTTCACGAGCACGAGGTGGTCGAATCGCTCAATCTGCGGCCCGGCCAGCGCGTGCTCGAGGTGGGCGTCGGCACCGGAATGTCGCTCGACGCGTTTCCGCCTTACGTTCAGCTGGTCGGGATCGATCCTTCGGCGGCGATGCTCGCGCATGCGCACGAAAAAATCCGCGAGAACGGATGGCGTCATATCGAGGTCAAGCAGGGCGACGCGCTCAATCTCGATTTTCCCGACAACAGCTTCGACGACGTGGTTTCGTTTCACGTAATCACGGTGGTGCCCGATCCGATCAAGATGATGAACGAGATGGTCCGGGTGTGTAAGCCCGGCGGCCGGATCGTGGTGGTCAATCACTTTGCCAGTCCCAATCCGATTCTGTATTTTCTCAACACGCTCATAAATCCGCTGACCAAGCTCCTCGGATGGACCACGCGGCTGCGCGCCCGCGACGTGCTGCACGATCCGAACATCAAGGTAGAGACGCTCGCCCCGGTGGCCCGCTTCTCGGTGCACGATCTCATCATCGCCCGCAAGCTCGCGTGAAATCTCGCCCTCGGCACGGGCACACTTTTTCCAACGGTGCGCTGGCCGACGCGAAGAAATCGCAGGCAGCCGCACCTCCGCTCGATCATCGGCACGCAAAAGATGAACGCGTCGCGAAGCACCCCTACGAATTGAATCCCTGTTCGTAGGGCCGGCTCGGGAGCCGTCTTGCTTTCGCGCGGCCTCGATCCAAACTGGTCAAGCCGGTCCGTCATCCTGCGATGAAAGTCAGGATGAGAGACAAAAATCCCGCATTTATAGAC
>JBAPSR010000275.1:0-1823 GCA_049281755.1 Binataceae bacterium (SeqCode) | reverse complement strand
ACCGACGCGCCGGGAAACGAGCCGGCCGATTCCTTTCTCTACAATCCTCTCGATCCCGCGCCGACCGCAGGCGGCGGACTGTGCTGCTATCCCGCGGCGCTCTCGGGTGGAGCGTTCGATCAGGCCGCGGTCGAGACGCGCTCCGACGTGTTGGTCTATTCGACCGACCCGCTCGCCGAGGATCTGGAAGTGATCGGGCCGATCACGCTGACGCTGTATGCGTCGTCGTCGGCGCCGGATACCGACTTCACCGCGAAGCTGGTTGACCTCGGGCCATGCGGATTGGCGAAGAATCTGACCGACGGGATTCTCCGTGCGCGCTATCGCGAATCGCAATCGCAAGCGAAGCTGCTCACGCCGGGCAAGGTCGCGGAGTTCAAGATCGATATGTGGAGCACGGCCAATGTGTTCAAGGCGGGGCATCGGATAAGGCTCGAAGTCAGTTCGTCGAACTATCCGCGCTTCGATCCGAATCCGAACACCGGCCACGATCTGTTCGCCGACGCCGAGGTGCGGCCCGCGATGCAGACGGTCATGCACGATCGCGGTTTCGCGTCGTATCTGACGTTGCCGATCGTTCCCTCGCGCCGGTAGAGCGTGCGAGAATCGGTGCAATTCCGATGAAACTCTCGACGCGCCTTTTCGCAACCACCTACCGCTTCGATTCGGTGCGTGAGGTTCTGGCCCGCGCCAACGAGGCGCGCTCCGGCGACGATCTCGCGGGTCTCGCGGCGCGCTCGGAGCGCGAGCGCGTGGCGGCCAAGATGGTGCTGGCCGATCTGACGCTGAACGATCTGCGCAATAACCCGGTGGTGCCGTACGAGCGCGACGAGGTGACCCGGATTATCGACGACGGCCTCGAGCGCGCCGAGTTCGCGCGCCACAGAAATCACACCGTCGGTGAGCTGCGCGAATGGCTCCTCGACGACGCCACTACCGGCGCAGATATCGCGCGCGCCGGACGCGGCTTCACCGGCGAGGTCGCCGCCGCGGTCGCGAAGCTGTCGTCGAATCTCGATTGCATCACGATTGCGGCCAAGGTCCGCGTCGTCACGCGCGCGCGCACCACGCTCGGGATGCGCGGGCGGCTCTCGACCCGGCTTCAGCCGAATCATCCGCGCGACGATCCGGATGGCATCGCGGGCGCGATCTACGAGGGGCTGTCCTACGGATGCGGCGACGCGCTCATCGGCATCAATCCGTGCATCGACGAGCCCGACAATATCCGCCGTCTGCTCGATCTTACCGCCGAGATCATCGCGCGTACCGGCGTGCCCACGCAGAACTGCGTGCTCGGCCATATCACGACGCAGATGCGCGCGCTCGAGGCGGGCGCGCCGCTCGATATTCTTTTCCAGAGTCTTGCAGGCACCGAAAAAGCCAACGCGGGATTTGGAATCACGCTTAAGATGCTCGACGAAGGCGCAGCCGCGGTGCGAGAGCGCGGCGCGCTCGACGCTCCCAACCTTACCTATTTCGAAACCGGGCAGGGCTCCGAGCTTTCCGCCGGCGCGCACGAGAATGCGGATCAGGTCACGCTCGAAGCGCGATGCTACGCCCTCGCGCGGCGCTACGCTCCGCTGCTGGTCAACACGGTGGTCGGATTTATTGGACCCGAGTACCTGTACGACGCCAAGCAGATCGCACGCGCCGGGCTCGAAGATCACCTGATGGGCAAGCTGCTCGGCGTGCCGCATGGCGCCGACGCTTGCTACACCAACCATGCGCGCGCCGACCAGAACGATTGCGAGAGTCTGGCGGTGCTGCTCGCCGCCGCGGGATGCAACTACTTCATGGCGCTGCCGATGGGCGACGACGTGATG
>JBAPSR010000274.1:0-9016 GCA_049281755.1 Binataceae bacterium (SeqCode) | reverse complement strand
ATTCGCAATCTGGTCACGGCCGAGCGGCACGACCCCGCTGATTGGCGATGGCTTCTGGGCGGCGGCGCACTCGTCATCATTTGCCTTGCGTGGTTGACGCCGCTGGTCAACGAAAACTGGCTGCGCGGCAGCGTGTACGGTTTCGGGTACGTTCCACGCGCGGAGGTTGCCGAGCTCGCGGCGGCGATCGACCGCGCGAGCGCGCCTGGTGACCAGATTGTCGCGCCGTCGTTTTTGTGTTTCGAAGCCAACCGGATCGAGCTGATTCGCTTTCCCGAAACCTATGGCGTGTATCGCGAAGCTAAAACGGAATTCGCCACCGATGGGTTCGTTGCGGCGCGGCGTAAGCTTGGCAGCGCGGATTTCTTTGAGCTTATCGCCAACACCTCGCACTACTGGACGGCCGAGATTCGCAGCGCGATCGCGGCGCATCGGGTGCCGGTCGTGATTTCGGATTCGCCCTTGCAATTGCTGCCGCTGGTCGCCGTGCCGCCCGACTTTCTCGCCTCGAGCGGATATCGTCCGCTCCTGCGCACCGAACATTTCACGGTGTGGGTGATCGGTCCGCGCGGCTGGAATCACGGGCCCGAGAGCGGGCAATAGTCCGCCCGCTCCCGGGCCTTGCAAAGATCGGCACTGGTATTTTCGCGGCGATTTTCAGTAGTCCATCCGCTCGCGGCTCGCCTGCGGCCAGACATCCTTGATGTTGTAGAACGCCTGGAACACGCGCGCGGACTTCGGAAGCACCACCCACGGCAATTTGCTCCGCGTGTAGATATGCACGTCGGGCGTCACCGCCTCGGGCTTGTCCAGCGTCCCGGCGCGAACGAAAAAGCTCTTGCTGGGAGCACCGTACTCGCTCCAGAGATAGGTGCCGCAGGTGCCGCAAAAATAAACGTCGTGAGGCTTTCCGCTCCCGCCCTTCAGCCGGAATGATTTGAGCAACGCGAGATCGGCTTCCACGAAGCGCTTCTCGATCCACAAGTTGATCACGAACGCGCTGCCGGTGGCGCGCTGGCAATCGCGGCAATGGCAAGCGTGAACGATCAGCGGATCCGCGGTGAGCTTGTAGCGCACCGCCCCGCACGCGCATCTGCCTTTTAGAGCCATCGTGTCCACTCCTTTTGCTCCAGATTCTTTCGGGTCAGGCAGGTTCATGGCAAACCACCTCGAGGTTGTTGCCGTCCGGGTCGAGCACGAACGCTGCGTAATAGGTCGGACTGTAATCGGTTCGCAGGCCCGGCGCGCCGTTGTCCTTGCCACCAGCCTTGAGCGCGGCCGCGTGGAACTCCTTGACGGCGGCGCGCGTGGCGCTCTTGAGGGCGATATGCGCGCGCGTAGCCGGAGCGCCTTCGCCGATCCACAGATCGATCGCTCCTTTCGCGCCGAAACCGGCAGCCTTGTTTTTCGCGTCGTCGTATTCCGCGCGATATCCGATTGGTTCCAGAGCCTTGGCATAAAACGCGCGGCTCTTTTCGAAGCTCGTCACCTTGAGTCCGATATGATCGATCATTGCGGAGTCTCCTTTTTTTCGTTCGAGGCCGCGATTGCGGATGCTCGTAACCCAAAACTTAGCCTGTCGTGGGATCGGGGAACTTGGTAAAAATTGCTCTATGGAACCGGATCCGCATTCGCCGCTCCCTTCTGTGCCGTGGCGAGACGTAATTAGCGACGGCCTGGTGCAGGTGCGCGAGTACCGATGCGTCGCCTGCGCGGGAGATCCGCCGCAGGACGACCAGTTCGGGCTGGACTCGATCGCGATCGTTCGCTCGGGCGTCTTTGCGGTTCGATGCGGCAAGCATTCGCAGTTGCTGACGACCGGGTTCCTTCTGCTCGGCAACGCCGGGCAGCATTACGAAGTCTCCCATGAACATGCTGGAGGAGACTCGTGCCTGGTGTTCAATTTTAAGCCGCCGATCGTCGAAGAGCTTGCCGGATCGCTAAGGCGCGGAGCCAAGCGCGGTCCATTCGCGCGCAATGTGCTCGCGCCGCGCCCCCGCGCCGATGCGATCATGCTGCTAGCGCAGGAGAGGCTGCGCTCCGGCGCACCCACGATAGGGCTCGAAGAGTTGGGGCTCGCGATCGCCGAATACGCGCTCGCCGAAGCGGGCTCAGGAGTTGCGCGGACTGGCGCGGCGGCGGCGCCCGAGAATCCTCGCGCGCGCGGACAGGTGCTCGCCGCGATCGCGCGGATCGAGCAGCACGCGCATGAAGAGCTCGACCTCGGCGGCCTTGCGCAATCGGTGAATCTGAGCCCGTTCCACTTCCTGCGGATTTTCAAGCGCGAGACCGGAGTTACGCCCTACCGCTTTCTGGTCCAGACGCGGATTCGCAACGCGATCGAGTTCCTGCGGGACACCTCCCAGCCTGTAACCGACATCGCCTTCGACGTCGGCTTTGGCGATCTGTCCAACTTCATCAACGCCTTCCGCCGCGAAGTCGGATGCTCCCCGCGCGAGTACAGGAAATCCGGTCTTCCCCTCCAGCGGCGCGCTCAGCGGCGGCGGGCGGGCGGGTTGTAGACATGAAAAAATGAGAACGCCGCGATCGTCAGCGCATGCATGATCTCGCCGCTGCCGATCATCGACTTGATACTTGCCAGCGGCACCAGCTCGACATGAGTTTCCTCGGCGCCGAGCTCCTTGGGCTTGCGGCCCAGGGTCACGTTGCGCGCCAGGAACGAGTGGCAGATGTTCGATTCGATCGCGGGGTTCGGATGCACCTTGCCGAGCGCGAGGATCGCATCGGAGTCGTAGCCGGTCTCCTCGATCATCTCGCGCCGTGCCGCGTGCATCGGCGATTCGTCTGTCAAATCGACCATCCCGCCCGGAACCTCGAGGGTAAAGTCCGAAATACCGTGGCGATACTGCCGGACCATCACGACGCGGCGGTCACGCGTGAGCGGAATGATGTTGATCCAGTCGGTCGCGGTCAGGACATAGAAGTCACGCTCGCCGCGGCGTGGATGAATCGAGTGGCGACGTTCGAGGTCAAAAATCGGCGTGTGATAGACGGTCTCACTTCGAAGAATTTTCCACTTGTGGTGTTTCATGATCTGGCGGCGCGCGACCCTCCGGGAACGCCAATCTCCCGATTGGCGTGATCTTCGGCATAATCCTGAGCCTCAGCGATGCTCACAACCCCGGAATACGCGCTGCTCCAACGCCAGCTATCAGCTGTCGCTGCGATGCCCGCCTTCACCGGATTCAGGTGGATATACTCAATCACTTGTTCGAGGTGTCGCTGGTTGCGGATAAATCGATCCCAATACTCCCGATGCCAGACTGGAGAGCCCGGTTCGCCGCCGCGATCTCGCCTGGCATCGAAAATCTTGCGGGCGGTGAACTTCTTCCAAGCGGCCACGATCTTCGCGACGGTCCATCCACCGATCGGCTGGACGAGGACATGGACGTGATTCGGCATCACGACCCACGCCAGTAGTCGGTAACGCTGCGAATCGAAGGATAGCAGGGAGACTCTGCACCATCGCCGCGACGCTCGCCGAGCGCAAGATGCACGAGCCGTGACCGGCGTCGATCCACACATCCAGCCGCTTGCGGCGTTCAGCCTCCTGCTTCCCGGCCGGAAGAGCTTTCATCTCGGCTTCCAATCGGAGCAGCACCGTTTGCGGCAGGCTGTCAGCCAAGTGAAAGGTCACATGCTGCGTCACTTCTGCGCTTTCAAAGTGCGCCAGATATCCGCGGCTATGCCAGATGGGAGCGCCATTCTCCTGAGTGTCGCGCTGCCCCACGCCAATCGGGAGATTGGCGTTCCCAGGATGGTAGTGATTGCGTGGAGGATTTCTCAAAACAGGCGGCGATATTCGATTGCGGGGCAGCGGTCCATGATCACGGTCAGTCCGGCTTTTTGCGCGTGGGCGGCGGCGTCATAATCGATTACGCCGAGTTGGCACCAGAGGATTTTTGCGCCTTTCTTGATCGACTCGGCGGCCGCGGCGGCGACGTACTCGGAGCGCCGGAATACGTCCACGATTTCGACCGGCTCGGGAATCGACGCGAGGTCCGGATAGCATCGTTCGCCGAGCGTCGGCCGGAGCGCATCGGGCTCGAGTTGCGGATTAACCGGAATAACGCGGTAGCCGTGCGACTTCCATAGCTTTGCGATTTGCAGGCTATCGCGCGCGGGATTGTCCGAGCATCCCACCACCGCGACCGTGCAGGGACGCGACAGAATCGCTTTTATGCTTGCGTCGTCGGGATTCTCGAATCGCATCTCAGCATGCTCTCCGGGAGTTATTCGTCGAACAGGCGCTCGATTAGCGATGGAAGGAGCCGGTTGATTTCTTCGCGGCACTCGGCGAATACGACGTCGCCCTTCTCGTAGGGGTCGTCGATATCGCCCGAGGTGCCCGTAAACGAGCGCAGCGTATGCACCGTGCGGCCGTGCGCACCGGGAAATTTCTCGAGCAAATCGCGCGCCTGCTGCTCGGTCATCGCGATCACCAAATCGGCGCCCTCGAGGATCTCCGGATGCCGCTTCAAATCGGTCGAGGTCGCTTCTTCACCAATATCGATTCCGACTTCGCGCAGAGCCAGGCGCGTGTCGAGCGAGACCAGCGCGCCATCGCGCGCGTAGGGCGCGATGCCGGCGGAAGTGACGCTCACGTGGCGATCGATTCCGCGCACGCTGAGCTCGCGGCGCAGCATATGCTCCGCCATCACGCTGCGTGCGGTGTTCGCCGCGCAGATGAAGAGAATAGAACGGAAGCGCGGCTCGCGATGAGCCGCGCTTCCATCAGGTTTGTGACTGCGATGAATCGAATCAGGCAACTTAGACGTTGCCCGCCATCACGGCGCCCATGTTTTCTTTCTTGGTGGCGCCCTTGGCCAGTTCTTCCTTCAGTTTCGCGCCGAGTTCGGCCGGCTCCCACATCGAGCCCTTCTTGGCGACCTTGCCCACCGAATGCCACCCCTGCATCAGCCAGACGGTGCCCATCCCGACGCGGAAAATCTCGCCGTGGACGTCCTTGGCGTCGTCGCTCCCGAGCCACGCCACCAGCGGAGCGACGTGCGCAGGAGTAAACGCGTCCCATTCGCCCGCCTTCGCGGTGCCCATCCCGGCGGCGGTCTGCGGGGTCGCGTCGACGGTGAGCCGGGTGCGCGCGACGGGCGCGATCGCATTGACGGTGACGCCATAGCGGGTCATCTCGCGATCGACGATTATCGCCATCGCGGCGACTGCGGCCTTGGCCGCGCCATAGTTGCCCTGCCCGGCGTTGCCAAGAATGCCGGAGTCGGAGCTGGTGTTGATCAGGCGGCCATTGAGCACGTTGCCGGCCTTATGCTGTTCGCGCCAGTAAGCGGTCGCGTGACGGGCGACGTTGAAGCTGCCCTTCAAATGCACGCCGACGACCGCGTCCCAATCTTCCTCGCTCATGTTGAAAATCATGCGGTCGCGCAGGATACCGGCGTTGTTGACGACGATACTGAGCTTGCCGAAATTATCCACCGCGCATTCGACGATCCGCTTGGCGGCCTTGAAGTCGGTGACGCTTTCGTAGTTGGCGACCGCCTCTCCGCCGGCCGCGCGGATTTCCTTGACGACGTCTTCGGCGGGTGAGCGCGACTGGCCAGTGCCGTCGAAATGACCGCCCAAGTCGTTAACCACGACCTTGGCGCCGTGCTTTGCGAGCAGGAGCGCTTCTTCACGGCCGATGCCGCGTCCGGCTCCGGTAATTACTGCGACCTTTCCATCCAATAGTGCCATCGTTCTACTTCCTCTTCGTGCTAGTTCTGCTTCGTATTCTCTTTCGGATTGGGCGCCTGTTGGGCAACCTCTCCGGGCCCTACCACATCAAACTTCTCGACCGGCTCGAGCATCGCCTCGTCGACCTTCGACGGCAGCTCATAGATCAAATCAATCGTCATTTTCGACTTATCCGCATCGCTCGGATAGAGCATGATGCTGCCCGGGCGGCCTTCTTTGTGGAAATCACAAGACCAGGTGCGCCGCGCGGGCATGATCAGCGACGAGGTGATGTGGAAATTACCCTGCTTCAGACCTTCTTTGAAATAGGCGACCAGCGTCGGCATCGCGGCGTCGGTCGAAAACACGACCTCGCGCATCGCACCCTTTGGACGGCGTACATGGTCAATGGTCGAGCCCGGATAGACCGGCATCCCCTTGAACATATCGGGCGGCAGGGTCTTGTAGGGTTCATCGGGACCAAGGGCGACCTTCTTGACGGCGATGGGCGCCGGTGGCGCGGCTTTGTTGCATCCGGCGGCGGCGCCGAGCAGGAAAATCGCCGCGAGCACCGCGATCGGGATCGCGCGCGATCCGGATCGCATCGCAGCGCGGGCCGCCGCGAATCGATTGAACAAGGAGCGCATCAACTTCGTCGAATTAAACATCAAGATAACAGTCTCTGAAAGAGATTCCCAAAAAATTCTTCGAAAAGGACCAAGAGGAGCCGCGATCAGAAAAAAAGACCGCTCAGCGGTCAAAACTTGGATAGACTTGAGAGGCCAAGAAGTCAAGACAAAGCCCCACCGACGGTGTCCGATCCGGTCTCGGTGGCACGGATGCCGCCGGTCCATCGCCGCGCGAAATTCTCCGGATTGCGCTAAGCGCGAATGCGCCCTATGCTTTGAGGGTCAGGCCGTTTGCAACGGGAGCGGCGAGGAGTGCGGCGTGATGCGCCCGCCAAGTGGATGTTTTGTCTCCGCAGCGTTAGTCCCTCTTGACAAAAACAGCCCTTTGTTCCATTAAAGGCTTCCGCGTCGTCTCCGGCACGCCGGATTTTTCTGTCTGCCGGGATGTGAAATCCCGGGATGGCGCAGGTATAGTGCGGCCGGTTCAGGGGAGAACCGCGAGGATAAGTTTGGGGCTAGAGAACGGTTCGAGCGGGACCTGAGAATTGCGCCGCTCAAAATCTAAACCACATTAGTGAGGATAGGCGATGTCTAATCAGTTCAGCATTTTGGGGATGATTCAACAGGGTTACTACGCAACGTATCCCCTGCTGTTCATATCGGTGGTCTGCCTGGCGATCATCTTCGAACGCCTGTGGGCGCTGCGCGGAATCATGTCGAAGACCGCTAAATCGGCCGACGCACTGATTCCCCAGCTCCGGCAAGGCAACTTCAACCAGGCGCTGCAAGCGACTCAGGCTCGCGCGAGCGCTTCGGACCGGGTTTTCCATACGCTTATCTCCGCGGCGCAGACGATGGACCGCGAACATCTTGAAGATCTCGACGACGAGCGGCGCTATCAAGAAGGCCTCGAGCTCAAGCGCTATGTCTGGGTGCTCGCAACCGCGGGCGCATCGGCACCGTTCATCGGCCTGTTCGGAACCGTCGTCGGCATCCTGGTCGCGTTCCAATCGATGGCGATCATGGGCACCGGCGGATTCTCGGTCGTCGCGGCCGGTATTTCCGAAGCATTGATTTCAACCGCGTTGGGACTCGCCGTCGCGATCATCGCGGTTATTTTCTACAACTACTTCTCAGTCAAGATCGAAAACATCAACGCGATCCTGCACATCAACGCCGACCGCCTGATGGACGCTGCGCTGCAGGGGAGGCAAGCTGGTGGCCGTTAGTGGTCCTAAGGGTGAAGGCGGCGGGGTCTTCGCCGACATTAACATCACCCCGCTCACCGACATCTTTCTGGTGTTGCTGATCATCTTTATGGTGACCACGTCGGTCACTATCGAGTCGGCCGCGCATGTGGATTTGCCTAACGCGACCAACACCAACCCGGAAAACAAGGGCGTGATAGTCACCTATACGGCGCAGCACGAGTTGTTCGTGAACTCGAAGGACGTTCCGGAACGGGAGTTGCTGCCCAGCCTGCGCGAAGCGCTTGGCAAGGTGGATGCGAAAGTCGTTGTCTTCCAGGGCGACCGCAAAGTGCTCTTGGGTGACATGGTGCGAATCCTGAATATCGCCAAAGCCGCCGGTGCCGGTCAGATCGCAATTGCGGCCAAGCGCGTCACCGGCGCGCAGCTCGCCAACCAGGGAGCATCGGGAGGCTGAGCGGAGGAGCGTAACGCATACGCGGACGCATCCGTTCTCGAGAGGATTCGCCAATGACAAGGAAGCAGAAGAAAAAGAAAGCTGGACATGGCAGCGGCGGAGTATTCTCCGACATCAACATCACGCCGTTGACTGACATCTTTCTGGTGCTGCTGATCATCTTTATGGTGACCACGGCAGTGACAATTGAGTCTGCCGCGCACGTGGACCTGCCCAAGGCGGAAGCAACGGCACCCACCGACAAGCCCAAGGGAGTCGTCGTCACTTACACCGCGGACCATCAGATCATGGTGGGATCGCAGCAGGTGACGGAGGCGCAGTTGATGACGACGCTGCAGCAGCAGCTCGCACCGCTGCAATCTTCGGACAAAATCGTGATTTTCCAGGGCGACCCCAAGGTCATTCTGGGCGACATGGTCCGGATTCTGGACATCGCCAAGACCGCGGGCGCCGAGGCAATCGCGATCGCCGTCTCATCGCTGCCACCGGGCGGCGGTTCGGGCGCAGCGCCGGGTGGCGGAGCGTAGCAGCGGGAGCACTTCATCAAATGTTCTGGCCAATACTAATTATAATTCTGTTGATTTCGATGTTCGTTACGGCGTTCGTGCTGTATCGACTGACCTCGAAGAAAGAAGCTGCAGCCGAAGTACTCGGCGACGAAGATACCGCCGACGTAAGCCGTCTGCAGAAGATCCGCGATGCGCTGCGGCTGATGATCGGCCCGTTCCCGCTCTCGGTCGCGATTCACGTCCTGGTATTGCTGTTCCTGATCATAACCGTTCACGAGCAGCGTGGACGCGAGTTGATCATGGTCAATCTGGAAGCTGGTGGCGGCGGAGGCGGCGGCAACGAGATGCAGGACCTCGACATGCCGGAAGTGCCGATGCCTGACACCGCGCCGCAGCAGATGGACACTCCGCAGGCGGTCGATACCTCGCAGGCGGTCGGCATGGCTAACGATTACGTGCGCGCCGCAGGCGGCGGCGGAATCGGAATCGGCCGTGGCGGCGGCATGG
>JBAPSR010000273.1:0-1875 GCA_049281755.1 Binataceae bacterium (SeqCode) | reverse complement strand
TCGCTGCCGAGCGCGAGCGGACCGACTCCTGCGGCGACCGCCGCGCCGGCGCCGGCGCTCGAGCCGCCCGAGGTCATCGCGAGGTTCCACGGATTGCGCGTGGTCTCGAAGAGCGGGTTGTGGCCGGTCGCGCTATAGCCGAATTCTGCGGTGTTGGTCTTGCCGATAATGATCGCGCAGGCGGCACGAAGCCGCTCGATCGCGATATCGTCTTCCTCGGGAACGAAATTGCGATACGCGACCGAACCGGAGGTCGTGCGGATACCGCGGGTGAAAATCAGATCCTTGATACTGACTGGCACGCCTGCGAGCGGCCCCGGATCGCGCCCCGCAGAGATCTCCGCTTCGATTCGTTTCGCTTCCGCACGCGCGAGCTCGGGAGTCGGCGTGCAGAAGGCGTGCAGATGCGGCTCGACGCGATTCATCCGCTCGAGGACCGCGTCGACAACCTCGATCGGCGATAGGGTGCGCGCGCGGATCGCGGCCGCGAGCTTCACCGCGTTCATCGCGCAGATCTCTTTGTTGGCAGACATCGCGGCTATTTGATCCTCGAGAAAAACCTGAGCGCGTTGTCGCACAGGATCGCACGCTTCTCGGCGGCGTCGATACGCGAGTTGTTGACTACCAGTTCGGCGGCGTCGGGAAACTCCGCGTCGAAATGCGGATAGTCAGACGCCCACATCACGCGCTCGACGCCGATCATCCGCATCGCTTCGGGCAGCAGATCCTCGTCGGCGTCAAAGGTGTAGAAGCATCGCGGGCCGCGCATGTGCTCGCTCGGCTTGCGCGAAAGATGCGGGGTGTGACGCGCGAAGTGCTTGTAGTGCCCGTCCATCCGCTCGGCCCACCACGGAACCCACGACAGCCCGCCCTCGAAGAATCCGAGCATCAGCTTCGGATGGCGCTCGAGCAGACCGCCGCCGATCGCCGCACCCATCGCGCGCATCTGATGCCACACATGGCCGGTCAGGTGCATCAGGAACATGTTGTTGCCAACGTCCTCGCGCCCGGGCGCGAAGGGCGGACGATCGGTGCCGCCGTGAAAGCATAGCGGCAGATCATTCGCGGAGGCGGCGCGATAGAACGGGTCGAAATACGGATGGTCGGCGAGCATCCCGTCGAGATTCCCGAAGGTCATGATTCCGACCGCCCACGGCTCGCGCGAGAGGTACTCGACCTCGGCGACGCAGGTTTCCATCGTGCGTTGAGGAACGATGCCGACCGCCTTGATGCGCGCGGGCGCAGCCGAGCAGTACTCGCCGATCCAGCGGTTGTACGCGCGCGCGAGCGCCGCTTCCATCGCGGGATCGGCAACGCCGCACACGGAGGTCGCGACGGTCGCGAAGCATACGGCGACGTCGATGCCTTCCTTATCCATGTCGGCGATACGCTCGTTCGGATCGAGTCCGCCGGTCGGAGACGCAAGCGGATGATTCTTGCCCGAGGGAAATTTGCCCAGCCCCGGAACCTCGTCGCGCTCGCCGAGCGGACGCTCGGCGCTGCGCCATTTTGGATAGATCGCGGGCACGACGCCCAGGTTGCCGACGCCGGTGCGCGTGAGCATCGCGTCGGCGGCGGCGCGGAACTTCGGATCGATATGCGTGGTGTAGAGCGAGGCAGGCTCGGTGACGTGTCCGTCGGCGTCGATAATTCTAAATCCAGCTAATGACATTGCTATTGCACCGGGCAGGATTTTCGCCGCCTAAACCCAAGCCTGTCAACGTGAGCAGCGAGGCCAGCTCGGTGCGGTTCGCTAACTCTTCGAGCCGCGCTCGATTGCGCGAATCATTTCGCCGTATCGTCGTTCGGCGAGCGGCATATGCACCACTTCGATCTGATACGAGGAATCCCGTACGAGCGGGCACTGCACGTGGA
>JBAPSR010000272.1:0-5433 GCA_049281755.1 Binataceae bacterium (SeqCode) | reverse complement strand
GCGTCGAGACCTTCGCCGACGACAAGTGCACCGGAGCGACCTCGGGCAAGCTCCTGCGTCACGGCCACGCCTGATACTGCACGGCCATTTTGAATCCAAAGCGGGAGCGGCCAATCCGCTCCCGCTTTCATTCGTGCGCGGCGGACCGGCGGCCTAACTGGGGCGCGGCACTAACTCGTCGAAGCCGCTTTCCGAGCGAAGCAGGTCCGCGGCAGGTTCCTTGGGCAGGTGAATCAGATAGTCACAGCGCTCGTCATGTGCCTTCTTGAGCCAGACCAACGCCTGCTTTTTATCGCGCAATCCGGCATGGATGGCGGCAGAATAGAATGCTGGCACGCATCGTTTACGCGCAAGACGTGCGAGCGCGTCGAGCATCTTCTTGGCGTCGGTCTTCTTGCCGGCCATGGCGTAGGCGTAACCTAGCTGCATCGTCATTGCCGGACTTTCGCCAGAGAGCTCGTATGCATGCTTGAGTTCGGCGATCGCCTCGCGATGCTGCCGCTTCTGAGTGTAGGCGCGCCCGAGATTGAAATACGCGAGTACGAATCCGGGATCCAATTCCAACGTACGGCCGGATTCGGCGATCACCTGATCGTATTGGCGCTCCAGATAGAGCGAGCCCTCGCGTGCCGCCCGTCCCACCATGGACAACGGATCGACCGCCAGTGCTTCCGCATATTCGGCTACGCATTCGCCGACCCGATCCAGCGTTTGCAGGTAGCCGGCATACCATTGGTGGGCGGTCGCATACGAAGGGTTCAGTTCGATGGCGCGTTGGAACGAACGCTCTGCCGCCTTCCAGTCCCACTCATACCAAAGGTGGGCGTGACCTAAAGATGCGTGCGCCTCGCCGAGGCTCGGGTCCAATTCCAGAGCCTTGCCTGCCGCCGCGATCGCTTTAGGCATCGCCTCGGTGGGACGGAGCGCGCCGACATGGATTGATGAAAGCGTCGCATAGCAATCGGCAAGCCCGGCGTGAGCGGGCGCATACGCAGAGTCGCGCTCGACCGCGTCCTGGAAGTAACGAATCGCCAGCGTCAGGGCGTCCGCGCTGCGGCGGTTCCAGAAATGCCGCCCATGTAAATGAGCGCTGTACGCCTCCGGGTCCACCGCCCTGCTGCGCGTGAGACGAAGGTGCTCGGCGACCGAAATCCTGAGCGCAATTTCCTTCGCGACCGCGCGCGCGACCTCGGCCTGCAGATCGAGAATCAGGCGCAGTTCCCGATCGTACGCCTGGCTCCACGCGTTAGTCTGCTCGGCGGCCCGAATCAGCGCGACGGAGATCCGCACGCGATCGCCGTCGCGTCGCACGCTGCCTTCGATTACGTAGTCGACACCTAATTCCTGCGCTATTCGGCCAATCGCCTTCGTGCTCGCCTTGTACCTCATCGCCGAGGCGTGTGCGATGACGGCGAGCTGATTCGGATCGATGCGTCCCAGCTCCCCGATGAGTTCTTCCGTCATACCGTCGCTGAAGTAGTCCTGCTCCGGATTACCGCTCAGGTTCCGTAGCGGGAGCACCACCAAAGTCGGGCGACGGTTAGGACCCGCGTAGCGTTCGGCGATCAGTGCCGACTGCGGGTGACTCCCCTCATTCCACCACGCGTCGAGCTCGAGCTCGTAAGCATAAACGCTCGAGAGCTTGTCGTGGAGCTTTCGATGAACCGGCAAGCCCTCGTTTTTCTCCCATCGCTGGACCGTGCGCACATCCTTCTGAAGATGAGCGGCGATTTCCTTCCATGAATTCAGCCGTTTTCCGGCAATTCTGCGGGCGTTTTCCTCACCATCTGTCACGGCGTTCGATCTTCCTTCGGCGATCAACGGAACACAAGCGAGGCGGCAAGGTGCGGCAAAAAACGGCAAACGCTTTACGCCGCTGTTTTCCACGTTCACCTCCGGATTCGCGACGCATACGGTCTGTCGTATGCGCATCCGGCGCGGAAGGAGATGAAGCAGGTGACTGGTCAGGCCGTAATCATTGTCGTGGCGATTGCTGTGCTGGGTCTGCTGATGATGGCGGTGGAACGTCTCGTTCCCGGCCGATGCTTTCCGAGAGTCGACGGCTGGTTGATCAGAGCCGCTTCGATAAATCTCTGTCAGGTTCTGGCGATCTTGCTCGGCGGAATCGGATGGAACGCGTGGATGCTGCAACGACGGCCCTGGTCACTGGAGCATCTGGGGACGTTCATCGGAGCGCTCGTCGGGTATCTGGCGCTCACCTTCGTCTTCTACTGGTGGCATCTATGGCGCCATCGATCCGATTTTCTGTGGCGATGGCTGCATCAGATCCACCACAGTCCGCAGCGGCTGGAGCTATTAGCCGCTTTTTATAAGCACCCGCTCGAAATCGTCACCGACAGCCTGCTGTCGAGCGCGGTGCTTTATCTTGGTCTCGGCTTAAGTCCTGAGGCCGCCGCGAGCGCGATGGCGCTCAGCGGAATCGGCGAGCTCTTCTATCACTGGGACATCAAGACGCCGTACTGGCTCGGGTTTGTTTTGCAGCGTCCCGAAAGCCACCTCATTCACCATCAGGAGGGGCTCCACGATTACAACTACTCGGACCTGCCAATCTGGGACATTTTCTTTGGAACGTTCCGAAATCCGCGACGATGGAATCAAAGCTGCGGCTTCGGATCGCGTCAGGAGCATTTCGTGATGGAGATGTTGCAGGGAATCGACGTGTCGAGTCCGTCGCCGAGTTCTGCGGATCGCGGCCACATGGTCACCACTCAATCGAGTCTCCCAACCGCTTAAGGAGCGATCGCATGATACTTTTCTTAGTGGCATTTTCAATCGGACTGGCAACCTGTTGGTTCGCTCTTGAGGGACTCCGGCAGCGTGTGCGCCACCTCGAGGCTGCGTTCACCGACCGAACCGAGTCGCCCGCCCCGCAAGCGATCCGATCATCCGAGCGAGAGCCGCTGGCGCCGGTCGTAGCCGAAGCTAAATCAGACGCAATACCGGGAATGTTCGAACCGGAAATCGGGCGCACGCAGCCGGAGGTCGGTCTGTTGCGCCGGCTCATCGGTGAAGACGAATGGGAGAAGGTAATCGGCGGAAGCTGGCTCAACAAGCTCGGCGTGCTGGTTTTCGTGATCGGAGTTGGTCTTCTCCTTCGCTACTCCTTCGGCGACATGGGTGCGGTCGGGCATGTCTGCGTTGGTCTCGCGATATCGATATCGATGATCCTCGGCGGCGTCATCATGGAGGGCAGGCGCGACTACCCGATTTACTACGGACGGGGTCTCATCGGCGGAGGATGGGCCGCGCTTTACTTCACCACCTATGCAGCGTACGGGATCGCTTCCGCACGCGTCATAGAAAATCCTCTACTCGCGACTGCGCTGTTGCTGGCGGTCGCGAGCGCGATGATCGTTCACTCGTTGCGCTACCGATCCGAGGTAGTAACGGGCCTCGCGTATTTTGTTGCGTTCGCAACACTTGTTCTGACGCCGATGACCCTGTTCGCGGTCATCGCGTCGCTGCCGCTGGCCGTCTCTCTGCTCTTCCTAGCGCAGCGCTTTGAATGGAAGCGCATGGCGGTTGCCGGGCTGATCGTTACTTATGGCGCCTATGTGTTCAGCGTCGCGGGGCGCGCGCCTTCATCGCCCGGCGATCAAATCGTTCTGCTGATTTACTGGCTCATCTTCGAGGTTTTCGATCTCGCGTCATTTGCCAGGAACAAGCGTCCGCAGGGAGAGCAAAATCTGTCGGCAGTTGTACTCTTTCCCTTGAACGCGTGCGGATATGTAGGCGCCTCACTGCTGCGATGGGACGCATCGATTCCAGTCGACCTGTTTCTTGCCGGCAGCGCCCTGCTCTTCCTGGGCGATACCGTGCTGAGAGCGTGGATTCGGCCTCCTGCCCGCCCGAGCGACCGCGAAATGACGCTGACCGGCATCGCGAGCGGATACGAAGCAAGTCTAATAACGACGGCTGCTCTAGCTACGGCAGCTATTCTCGAAAGGTTTACCGGTCTGCGGCTTGAGGTCGCGCTCCTTCTGGAAGCGGAGATGTTGATCATCGTGGGCGTTCAACTCGGATTGGCGTTCCCCAGCCTGCTGGGCAGCGTGATCATGCTGCTGCCGCTATCTCGGATCGTCGCTGTCGATTTCTTTGATCCGGGCACAATCATGCTGGCGGTCTTCGTCGTCAGGAAATGGTCATTCGTCGCGCTGCTTGGCAGCGGCGCGCTCTACCTCGATCGGTGGCTGGTGAAGGAGCGCTGGAATGTTCTCTTCGGATACGCGGCAGCGGTGCTCCTCGCGTTGGTTATCGAGGTGCAGGTGGCCGCCGGTTACGAGGGGCTGGCTTGGCTGGTGTTGGGAATGGTTCTCTTTCAAGCAGGGTTAGCGCTGCGCGCCGTCGATCTTCGGCTGCAAGGGTATGGCGCCGTGGGCTTGGGGGTCGCGTCGCTCCTGCTGACCAGCCTCACCGGCTCAGAAGTCTCGAGAGTCGCGCTTGGCCTCGGCGCCCTGCTCGTATTCACGCTTGCGTTTCAGGTGTCGCCTATCGATGGAGCCATTCCGAAGGCGGAAAGCGAGCCGGTTCGACGTATCGCACTGGCTGCGGGCACCGCTCTTGTTGTCACTCTACTATGGTGCGAGTTGCCGGCCTCGGCAGTGGCGGTTGGCTGGTCGCTCTTTGCGATCGGGCTGATGGTTGTTGGTGTTCGATGGAGCCAGAGAGACTTCCGGGTTCAGAGCTATGCGATCGCCATTTTAGCCTTCGCGCGCTGCGGATTAGTTAACCTGGACATCACCACGAGTCTCCATGGCATCCCGGAGGGAATCGTCACATCGGCCTTCGTCGTCGCCGCGCTGTATTCCTTGTCGCTGATAAAGCTGCCGCAGAACGGTCCGCGCCCTGAGGTCGCTGACCCCGATCTTCAACGAGCGCTCGAGTGGCTCGACTGGCGCAGTCCTGCGGTTTTCGCCGGGCTGGCGATCGTTCTACTCACGGCGCTGCTCTATAAGAGAGTTGAGGCGAGTGCGCTGACTGAGGCGTGGGCCTTCGAAGGTCTGCCGCTAGTCATCATCGGATTTCTGCGCCGCGATCGGCTCTCGCGGCTTTCCGGCCTGATGCTCCTTGCGATCTGCGTACTCAAAATCTTCTTCTACGATCTCGGCAATTTGGATACGCTCGCCCGGATATTCTCGTTCATGATTCTGGGTCTTCTGCTGCTGGGCGTATCGCTGATTTACGCGCGCTTTTACGAGAGGCTCAGGCCATATTTTTCAAGACCTCGATGATCAATTCTTTGGTGATTAATTCTTCCGCGCGAATGCTGCTGAAAGCTCGCCCGCGAGGCGGCCACTTGCGGCAGAAGCATCAGAAAGTAACGAGTGCGCGCCTACCCAATCACCGGCGATGTAAAGGCCTGAAAAGCCTGGCACCGCTACCTCCGGCCGTCCGGCAAGACCGCGATATCGG
>JBAPSR010000271.1:0-12039 GCA_049281755.1 Binataceae bacterium (SeqCode) | reverse complement strand
GTAGCCGACCCGCGCCATCAGGTTGCCGGGATCGGCGGCGATCGCCTGCTGATATGCGGCCGCGGCGGCATTGATGCGCGAGGATTCCTCGTAGGTGAGTCCCTCGAAGGCGAGCGTCTCGCCCAGCCACACGGCATTTTTCGATCCGAAACCGATCTCGGCGCGTTTGAAAAAACTCAGCGCCTGCTCATCGTCTTTTTTCACGACGTACGCGCGCCCGAGATAAAAGTATGCGTAAGGATTTGCCGGATCGATTCCGATCGCGCTGCCGAGGGTCCGGATGGCTTCGTCCGGATGATTCGCGATGAGTTGCCGGCGCGCCTGATCGGTTGCGCGCAGCGACGCGGCGCGCGCCGGCGAAGGCTCGGCGGCGATCACGGCGTCCAGAGGAGCGTCGCTGACCCGCAGCGTCGGCGTGATCGCGCCGACGTCGAGCGGAAGCGCGTCCTCGGTCGAGGTCGGCATAGCAGTCGGCTCGGCGAAGACAGGGCCCTCGGTCGGCGTGGCCGACGGCGTCGGCGAAGGAGCGGGAGGCAGGTTTCCGTTCGCATCGGGAGTGGGAGTGACCGTCGGAGTCGGCGTGAGATCGGCAGCGCCGATCGATTCTTCTTCCAGCGCTACGACCGTCGGCGCACCGGATTCGCGTGCGATGGCAGGCACGGGCGCTGCGAAAATTCCGATCGCGGCGGCGATCGCCAGAGCACGTCCGCGGCGCACGATGTAATCCCGGCGCATCAGTCGTTCGGATCGGTGGCAGGATTCGGCAGTTCAGGCATCGTGTGTACCGAGGCGGGTACGGTGCCGGCGGCGTTGGCAGGGCAGGGGTCGGCAGGTTCCATCGACTTGGGAAATACTCCTTCGATTGAAACCGGGTTACCCGGCGCGGCCTTGCATCCGGTCAGCGGATCGACTCGCTCGACCACCATATCCGGCGGCGGAGTGAAATCAAGCGCGGGGCGCGACGCAGTTGCCTTCTTCATGAAGTTGGTCCAGGCGGGCAGCGAGGCTTGCGCGCCGGTCAGCCCGAGCGTGTCCTTCTGATCGAAACCGGTCCACACCACGGTCAGCAGATTGGGTGTGAAGCCGCCGAACCACGCGTCTTTCGAGTCGTTGGTGGTGCCGGTCTTTCCAGCCGCCGGACGCATGAATCCCGCCTGGCGCGCGCCGTAGCCGGTACCGTGATTGATCACCTGCTCCATCATGAACTGCATCATGAATGCGAGCTCGGGCGAAACGACCTGGTGAGCTTCGAGCTGATGGCCCTCGATCACCTTGCCGTTTTCATCGACCACCGAAGTGACCGCGTATGGCTCGACCTCCTGTCCGTAGTTGGCGATTATCGCGTAGGCGTGGGCGAGCTGGATCGGCGCGACCTCGATTCCGCCGAGGACGATCGAAGGATATTCCGGCAGATCGCCGAAGCCCAGCTTCTTCGCCATCGCGACCACGCGATCGAGACCGATCGTGTAGGCGACGCGTGAGGTCGCCGCGTTGAGCGACTCCTCGAGCGCGAACTCGAGCGTGACGTTGCCGAAGAAGCGATCCTTGTAGTTGCGCGGCGACCAGCTCATGTTGTCCGCGTATTGCCAGGTCCAGGGGCTGTCATCGATGTAGCTGGTCGGCAGGAGTTTTACCGGACCGCCCTCGAGGGTTTCCTGGAACGCGGCCATGTAGGTCACCGGCTTGAATGCGGAGCCGGGCTGGCGTTTGGATTGGATGACGCGATTGAACTGGCTCGACTGATAATTGCGTCCGCCGACCATGGCGCGAATCTTTCCGGTCTGCGGCTCCAGCGAGATCAGGCACGACTCGAGCTTCTGGTCCTTCTCCTTGCGCAGGAGCTTGGGATGCTTGGTTTCGAGGTCGGTTAAGTTCTGGCTAATCGACTCTTCGGCGAGCTTTTGCATATGCACGTCGAGCGAGGTGAAGATTCTAAGTCCCTCGTCGTTGAGCACCTCTGGCGGGTAACGCTCTGCCAGCTCTTTCTTTACGTAGTCGACAAAGTAGGGAGCGTCGTTGCTTTCGGCATAGACCTCGCGCGCGTGCAGCGGTTCGACCACCGCGCCGTCGTAGGCGGCCTTCGAGATGTAGCCGTCCTCGAGCATCGAGGCGAGCACTTCATTGCGCCGTTTCTGGGAGTCCTCGGGATGGCGCAGCGGGTTCAGCCGGTTGGGCGAGCTGATCATTCCGGCGATAGTCGCCATTTCGGCAATAGTCAGATCGCGCGGATCTTTCGAGAAGTAGTACTCGGAAGCCTCCCAGACGCCGTAGATTCCTTCCTGTCCGCGCCTGCCGAGATAGATATCATTTATGTAGTTCTCGAGGATCTCATCCTTGGAGTACTTGCGTTCGGCGATATATGCCATCAGCGCTTCAGTGAGTTTTCGTTTGTAGCTGCGCTGATTAGTCAGAAAGAAATTCTTCATCAACTGCTGGGTCAGAGTCGAGCCGCCCTGCTGGATGTGGCGCGAAGTCAGATCGACCAGCCCGGCCTTGATGATCCGCACCGGATCGACGCCGTGATGCTCGTAGAAGCGATGATCCTCGGCGGCGAGGATCGCGTCGATCTGCAGCGGAGGAATCTGGTTGAGGCGCACCAGCCGGCGTTGATCCCAACTGCCCTCGAAGATGCCGCTAATCAGCTCGGGCTCGAGCTCGATCGAGAACACCGGCTTCTTGGTCACCGGATCGCTCATCGACTCAATCGTGTCGTCCTTGGCGAGAGCTATATCGACCAGTTGTCCGCCGAAGTTACCGTATGGATACGCGAAGCTGTGCAGAAAGATGACCAGGTTGCCGTGTTTGGCATCGAAGCTATATTCGCCGCGGGTGGTTACATGGCCCGGATCGCTGCGATGGTAATTAAGCCGCGCCAGGCGTTCGAATAACCCGAGATCGTCAAGGTTCTGGCCGGCATAGACGATGGTAGTATCGGAATAGATTCGCGACGGTATATTCCAGCGCTTGCCTGAAAAACGAGTTACTACTTCCTGCTCGAGCGCGCGGTAATAGATACTGAAGTAGTAGAGCGCGGGCGGAATGCAAAAGAGGGCAAGAATCGCCACGCTCAATAGCGCGATCTTGAGAATGCGTCGTAAGGACATCGCGGTCTGCGGATATGATGCTTCGCGCGCCGTTCTAGCCCTGCGGCTTGATCGCGAAGAACAGGGTTCCCTCGGCGCGCTTGACCAGCAACAGCACGACCTTGCCAGACGCTCCCGCCTTGATCGCGGCCTGGTATGCGTCAACGTCGCTGATGGGAGCGCGATTCACCTCGAGCACGACGTCGCGCGCGCGCAACCCGGCCTGATCGGCGGAGCTGCCGGGCTCGACCGAGGCGATCACCACGCCGTGATTCGCGTCCAGGCCGAGCTCTTTGGCCAGCGCGGCATTCAGGTCTTTGACCCGCAGGCCGAACTCCGACGCTGTTCCCTCGGACCCGGTCTTGGGCGGATTCTCAGCCGCGACGAGCTGCGCTTCCTGCGATTCGGTGATCGTGGCGGAGAGCTCTTTGACCTGCTTGTCGCGGATGATCGTGATCGTGACCGTCTTGCCGAGCGGCGTGCGCGAGACCAATAGCGGCAGCTCGCGCGAATCCAACACCGGTTTGCCGTCGTACTGCGTGATCACGTCGCCGCGCAGAACCCCAGCCGCCAGCGCAGGTCCGTGCGGCAGCACTTGTGCGACCAGCGCGCCCTGCGCGTCCTTAAGTCCGAGCGACTGCGCCAGCTCGGGAGTCACCGCCTGGATGTACACGCCCAGCCATCCGCGCGTCACTTTGCCCTTGTCGCGCAGTTGCGGAAGCTCTTCCTTGACCAGGTTGATCGGAATTGCGAAGCCAATTCCCATGCTGCTGCCGGTCTGGGTGTAGATGGCGGAGTTGACGCCCACCACCGAGCCGCGCAGATCGATCAGCGGTCCGCCGGAGTTGCCCGGGTTGATCGACGCGTCGGTTTGCAGGAACTGGTCGAAATTATCCGGAATAAAGCGGCCCTTGGCGCTGACGATTCCCGCCGTCACCGAATGGTCGAAGCCGAACGGATTCCCGATCGCCATCACCCATTCGCCCACGCGCACCTGGTCAGAATCGCCCAGCGGCGCGACCGGCAAATCGTGTCCCGCGTCGATCTTGACGAGCGCGATATCGGTTTTCTTGTCCTCGCCAACGACTTTGGCCGCATAGATGTGTCCGTTCTGAAGCGTGACGGTCACCTTGGTTGGATTATCGACCGCGTGATCGTTGGTCAGGATGTAGCCGTCCTTCGAGATGATGAAGCCCGACGCCAGGCTCTTGGAGTGCTGATGCCCAAACGGCGCGAAGGGGCCGGAGAATTCACCGCGATGCTTTCCCGGCGCGTCGCCTTCGCCGCCTTCGGAGTTGTCGGACTCTTCAGTCGAAACATTTACCACTGCGGGCGACAAGCGCGCGGCCAGATCGACGAAGTCGGGGAGCGTCTGCGCCTTGGCGATATGACCGCCGGCATCATCGGGAAGATCGGTCCAGAAATGCGTCGCGGACGCCGATGCGGCGGTGGCCGCGGCGGTCACAACAAGGATCGCGGCGGCGGCAATCGTAGTGGCGCAAAGCGCGGCTCGAATTGATTTGTGGGGCATTGGTTAATGAGCGGCAGCCGCCGGTTAACGCGCTGGCAGCTTCGCAATCTCAACGTATTTCATCCTGAGGTCGAAGAGAATCGCTTGGATCAGGCTTTGTTCGTTCGCGTCCAGGTTGCCGCGCGTCTTCTCGCCCAGCATCGCGATAATATCGATCAGTTGCTGCGCGGCGCGAAGGTCGCGCGAATGCTTTCCGGTCGCGGGATCGGGCATCTCGCCCAGCGCCGCCAGCGCCTCAGTCGACAGGCCCACGATGAAGGTCACGAAATTTATTTCGAGCGCGCCGCCGTGCGAGCTGGCCGCCGAAGATTCGGATGCGTTGGCGGTTTGATTCGCAGCGGGCTTGGGCTCGGCAGGCGTCGCCGCCTCGGACTCATGATCGGGTTTGTCCTGGTCGGGCCGGGCTTCGCCTTCGGGCGAGAAGCGGCGCCGATCCTGGACCTTGAAGCCTTTGTCTTTTTCTTCTTCGTCGCGCATCGCCGCCTCCGCGAGTCGCCTAGTCCGAGCGTCCGGCCGCCATGTTCTCGAGCCGGCGGATCCGCTCTTCGATCGGAGGATGAGTCGAGAACAGGCGCATGACTCCCGCGGAACTGAGCGGATTGACGATAAACAGGTGCGCGGTCGCGGGTCCCGCGGCCGTCAGCGGCATCCTTTCGTTCGCATTCTCGAGCTTGCGCAGCGCATTGGCGAGCAACAGCGGATTGTGCGTGAGCTCGGCGCCGCTCTTGTCGGCCTGGTACTCGCGGGTGCGCGAGATCGCGAGCTGGATCATCGAGGCGGCGACCGGCGCCAGGATGCTTATCGCCAACAGCCCGATAATTCCGCCGTGCTCGTCGTCGTCACCGCGTCCGCCGAACCCTCCGAGCAGCGCGCCCCATCGCGCCCCGTACGCCAGCATCATGACCGCGCCCGCGAGCGTCGCCGCGATCGAGCTGGTCAGGATGTCGCGATTTATCACGTGCGACAGCTCGTGTCCGATTACGCCCTTCAACTCTTCGCGATCGCAGACCCGCATGATTCCGCGCGTCACCGCGACCGCCGCGTGCTTCGGATTTCGTCCGGTCGCAAACGCGTTGGGAGTGTCGTTGTCGATCATGAACAGGCGCGGCATCGGGATGCCTGCGGAATGCGCCAGCTCATTGACGATCGAGTACAATTCGGGCGCGCTGGTCGCGTCCAGCGGTTGCGCATGATACGCCGCCAGCACCATCCGGTCCGAGAACCAGTAGCTCGCGAAGTTCAGGATCGCGGCGAACACAAACGCGATCACGACTCCGCCGCGTCCTCCGATTAATCCGCCGATCAGCATCAGCAGTCCGGTCATCACGCCGAGAAGAAAGGTGGTTTTGAGAAAACTTGTCATGATGATTTCAGGCGGACTCTCGAACGCACGTCATCAAGCTGCGCCGGTGATTCCACGCGCCGAAAGAAATGGGGAAACATGGGTGAATTATCCGCACAAAAGCGCATCTTGAAGCTACGCCACGCCATTTTCACAGTCAACGTAAGCTTCACGCCGGGCCAATACCCAGGGCGCCATTCCCATGTGCGAGTTTGCCGCGCGCGAGCTAGTACGGACGAGGAGCCCGCATGGCCGCCTCGGGATTTCTCGCCTGCGGCTCGAAATGACGATCGGGGGGTTCGGCTGAAAATACGGTATTCGGGCATTCGACCCACATCCGTCATTTCGAGCCCTGGGCGAGAAATCGCGAGGCGTTCGTGCACTCACCCGCGAGCGACAGATCAGCCAGCGGCGCACGCGGCCTCAAGTGCATCGAGCACGGATGCGACCTGAAGCTCCTCGAATTCCGGCGAGGACAGAACGGTAACGCGTCCTAGCGGACGCCATCGCGCCGGATCGGTCGGCCCGAAGAGCACGACTCCCGACGCCCCAGCGGCTGCGGCCAGATGCGATACTCCCGAGTCGTTGCCGACAAATCCCGCGCAGAGCCCGGCGAGCGACGCGACGGTAGCCAGCGGCAGCATCGAGACGGTCGGGATTGCGAAGTCGCGGAACAGCGCGCGGAGCTCCTCTTCCGCCGGTCCGAGCACCGCGAGCGGGCGCATCCACATCATCTCCTCGATTTCGAGCGCCAGCCGCGCAAAGCGCTTGCCGGGCCAGTTTTTCTTTTCGCTGCCGCTGCCGGGAAACAGCATCACGAACTCGCCGGGAATCAGGCCGAGTCTCGCGATCTCCTGGGGGGCGTCCTCGTGATCCTCCAGCGTCAGATCAATCCGCGATTCGAGGGGTTCGTTCCGGGCTCCAATCGATTTCAAATAAAGCTCGGCGATATGTCCCGCGCCGTCGGGCCGAAACCGATGGAAGGTTACCGAGCCGTCGCACGCGAGGGCGAGGTTGCGGCGGTAGTTCGGGTCGTCGAATGCAAAGAACGAAAAGATTTTAGCGAATTGCCCGAAGAATTTTCGCGCGGCCCGGTCGCTTGCGCCGTCCTCGCGAAACATCGCGCTCATCTCGCGCCGATCGATCGAATGCCCCGCCACGACGCCCAGGCGTCCCGCCGCGAAATCCGCCAGCTCCGCACGCGCCATCAGTTCGAGCGCCGCGCCAGGATTCATCCGCCCCAGCGCGCGAATCGCCGGCCCCACGCATATCAGGTCGCCGAGCGCCCCAGGAAAGATGATCAGCATGCGCCCGTCCATGCGAAATAAGGTAGCATCGCCGGGCGCTGGCGCGCTCATCGCCACTGGCGCAGAGGCCGGTCTTGACCGCGACGGTCTTGGCAATTACGCTCAAGCTACACCCGCCAGTAGCTTAGCTGCTGGCCCAAAGACCGTAGCATTAGCGCAAGCTCTTCTACGGTCTTTGTTTTTTGGGATTGGAGTGCTGGGGGGCAATGTCAAAGCGAACATTTGTGTATGTAGATGGGTTCAATCTCTACTACAGGGCGCTTGCTCAGAAGCCGTACAAGTGGCTGAACTTGTATGCACTGGCCAAACAGATCCTCGGACCTGAAAACGATATCAGGGCAATCAAGTATTACACTGCGAGAGTTTCAGGAAATCGAGACAAGGACGAACCAAACCGGCAAGCGGCGTATCTCCGTGCACTGAAAACGATTCCGGGTCTATCGATCCATTACGGTAAGTTTCTTCCAAAAATAATTACGCGGCCACTAGTGTATCCGCCTCCTTATGGATCCCGTTATGTTGATGTCCATAGCACCGAAGAAAAGGGTTCCGATGTGAATCTTGCTTCGCATCTGATTCGCGATGGCTTCAAAGCTTTGTACGATGTTGCTGTAGTAGTCTCAAAAGATACTGATCTCTGTGAGCCGATTCGCATCGTAACGATGGAATTGAACTTGCCCGTCGGCGTTCTTTGCCCTGATGGAGACATCCCGAAGCCTCTTAGAATAGTGGCAAGCTTCGTGCGCCATATTACAAAGTCAGATTTGGCGAATTCGCAATTTCCGGATCCCGTCATTGGTCCTCTGGGAGAGAGAGTTCGTAAGCCACCGCATTGGTAGCCGATCGGCATGCGTCCGCCCACGAGCAATAAGGTAGCATCGCCGGGCGCTGGCGCGCTCATCGACCGATCTTTCGCCCTAAAAAGATCTTCTTCGTGCCCTGGTGTCTTGGTGTTTTCTGCCTGTGCTTTGTCTGGTCTCCCCGGTGTCGCATAAGAGCGCGATTTACGGCTAGAATTGCGGCTATGCCCGTAAGCGTCGCACATTCGCCCCTTGATCTTATCGGCCACACTCCGGTCGTCCGCTTAAACCGCTTGCCCGGCAAAGACGAAGCCGAAATCTGGGCCAAGCTCGAGAACTACAACCCGGGCGGCAGCGTCAAGGATCGCATCTGCCTTGCGATGATCGAAGCCGCGGAAAAGTCCGGCCGGATCAAGCCCGGCGACACTATCGTCGAGCCCACCTCGGGCAACACCGGTATCGGCCTCGCGCTGGTGGCGGCGGTCAAGGGCTACAAGCTGATTCTCACGATGCCCGACACGATGAGCGAGGAACGCCGCTCTCTGCTGGCCGCATACGGCGCCAAGCTGGTGTTGACTCCCGACACGCGCGGGATGCACGGCGCGATCGCGAAGGCCGAGGAACTGGCCAAGGAAAATCCCGGCTACTTCATGCCGCAGCAGTTCAGTAATCCGGCCAATCCTGAAATCCACTATCATACGACCGGACCGGAGCTGCTCGAGCAGATGGCGCGGATCGACGCGTTTATCTCGGGGGTCGGCACTGGCGGCACGATCACCGGCACGGGCCGTTACCTGCACGAGCATTGCCAGAACAAGGTGCTGGTGGTCGCGGTCGAGCCGAAAAATTCTCCGGTGCTGTCGGGCGGAGAACCGGGCTTCCACAAGATCCAGGGAATCGGCGCGGGTTTTATACCGAAAAACCTCGACACCAAATCCTATGACGAAATAATCACGGTCAGCGATGAAGACGCGACGCTGTACACGCGCCGGCTTGCGCGCGAAGAAGGAATTCTGGTCGGCATCTCGTCGGGCGCGAACTGCTGCGCCGCGCTGCAAATCGCAAAGCGGCTCGGACCCGGCAAGATCGTGGTGGTGGTCTTCTGCGACACCGGCGAGCGTTACCTGACCACCGATCTGTTCCAGGCCGAGGGGATTTGAGGCGCAATCGTGGCTTCGCAACTCGCACCTGAACTGGCCTCCAAGCTCGAAAAGCTGCGCGCGATTTTCGCGCCGATGCGCTCGGTGATCGTCGCGTTCTCGGGCGGCGTCGATTCGACCTTCGTGCTCAAGGCCGCGCACGACACGATCGGCGATCGGGTGCTCGCACTCACCACCACTTCGCCCACGATGCCCGAGCAGGATCGCGACACCGCGCTCAAGATGGCGGCGCAGATCGGCGCGCGCCATCTGGTCGTCGAATCCAACGAACTCGAGATTCCGGGCTACGCGCGCAATCCTCTGGATCGATGCTACCTGTGCAAGTCGAACCTGTTCACAGTGTGTGAAGCCAAGGCGGCCGAGCTTGGAATCGACGAAATTGCCGACGGGCTCAACCTCGACGACCTGCACGACTATCGCCCCGGAATGAAAGCCGCGTCGGAAAAGCACGTGCGCCATCCGCTGGTCGAAGCCGAGCTCAGCAAGGCCGAGATTCGCGAACTGTCGCGCGCGATGGAGCTGGAGACGTGGGATCGTCCGGCGTCGCCGTGCCTGTCGTCGCGCTTTCCGTACGGAACCGAAATCACTCCAGAGGGTTTGCGCAAGGTGGCGGCGGGCGAGGATCTTCTGCGCGCGCTCGGATTTCGCGTCGCCAGGGTTCGCTATCACGGCGAGGTGGCGCGCCTCGAACTCGAGCAGGCGGAGATCGCGCGCATCTTCGAGCCGCAGATTCGTGAGATGGTGGATCGCGAGTTCAAGAAAATCGGATTTCGCTTCGTCGCGATCGATCTGCGCGGCTTTCGCTCCGGCTCGCTCAACGAGGGTATCGCCGTGCCCGCGGCGCGTTCCTAGATCGCGGTCGGCGCGCATCTTAAGCGGCCCTCTGGCGGCGCAATCTTAAGAGCGGAGGGGTTTCTGGAAGACGGTACCCACGATAATCGCCCGCAAGCAGGGCGGGATTTTAACGCGGGCGATTTCAGGTCCGCGGCCAACCTGCGCCCGTGGGAAACCTATTCCAGCGCGATAATCGCGGTCGCGGTGACCGTGATGCTCTACGCGGTTGCGGGCGCCGAGGTGAGGATGTGGCCGGTCGCGATTCTCGCGCCGTTGCCGATCCTGGCTGCAGCGCCCGAAATGTCCGATTGGTTCGCCGCGCGATGCGCGTTTGCCGCCTACTTCCTTGGCAACATGGCGATCTGGCCCGCCGAGAGTTTCGCGGTGCCGATCGTGAAACTGGCCATGCTTCACGCTGGCGGCGCGCTGCTGTTCGCGCTTCTGGTGGTGCTGCACTGTGAAGCTGCCCGCCGATGGGTCGGATTGCTGGCGGCGCTGGTCTATCCAATCCTGACCACCGCCGCATGGCATGCAATCGCGACGCTATCCTCGCAGGGAAGCTGGGGCGTGCCGGCGTATTGGGTATCGTCGTTTCTGCCCCTGATGCAGATCGCCGCGATTACCGGACTTGCGGGCGTGACCTTCCTGATGGCGTGGGTGCCTGCCGGGTTGGCGGTTGCGTGGTATCGGCGGCGATGGCGCATGCAGTGGGAGATTATGGCGGCGGTTCCGCTGGTCGCGTTCGTGTTGGTCTGCGCGATCGGCGCCATCCGGCTCGTCGGCAAGGACGCGGGGGCGCCGATCACGGTCGGTCTGGCCGCGACCGATCAGATGCTGGCGGCCGCCGACTCGATTGAAGCCTCCGATGCCGCCCCGGTGCTCGAACTTTACGCGCCGATGGTGCAGAAGCTGGCGGGCGAGGGCGCGCAGGTGATCGTGTTGCCCGAAAAGCTAATCGGGGTGCGGCCGAAATACGAAGACGAGATGGTGTCTGGCTTCGCCCAGATGGCGCTGGCGAATCACGTCTGGCTCATCGCCGGACTCAACCAGCTCGAACCCGAACCCAAGCGCAATCTCGCGATCGTCATATCGCCGTCGGGCGATATTGTCGCGCGCTATTACAAGCATCATCCGATCCCCGGCATCGAGCAGGACTACGCCCCCGGAACCGATCTGACGATTTTCGATTTGCCGCAGGGCAAAGCGGCGGTCGCGATTAGCAAGGACCTGGATTTTCCCGCGCTCGGACGCCAGATCGCGAACGCCGGCGCGCGGTTCCTGCTGGTGCCCGCGTGGGATTGGCCGGGCGCGGAGGAGATTCACGCGCGGATGGCGATCGTGCTCGGAATCGAATCGGGCCTTTCGGTCGCGCGGGCGGCACGCCAGGGACTGGTGACGGTCAGCGATTCGCGCGGATTATTGTTGAGGCGCGAATCGACCTTCGACAAGGATCCCGCCCTGATCGCGTTCGCGATGCCGCCCGGGAGCGGCGCAACATTCTACGCCCGCCACGGCAACTGGTTCGCCAACCTGATGCTGCTGCTTGCAGCCGCGCTGATCGCACTGCTCGCGCTGAGCGTGCGCTATACCTCGAGAGAGCGAAAGTAACTCTGTCCGTCGTAGGGCGGGTTTTAACCCGCCGTCTGAATAATCCGTCTGAGTAATCCCGCCGTCTGAGTATTCGGCGGATCAAAATCCGCCCTACTACGTCGCTGCGCGCGACGCGAGGATCGCTTCCGCCATCGCGAGATCCGCCGGCGTAGTGATTTTGAGATTGGGCGCGGCGCTCTCGACCACTTCGATCGTCGCGCCGATTCGCTCGGCCAGGTCGGCGTCGTCGGTCGCAGCGGTCTTCTCGCTCGCCGCGCGATCATGCGCCGCGATCAGTATCGAGCGCCGAAATGCCTGCGGCGTCTGCGCCTGCCATAGGCCGGCGCGCGGGATCGTCGCCGTGATCGCGCCTTCGGCGACCCGCTTCAGCG